>NZ_JAAKGN010000011.1:0-57213 GCF_011039295.1 Modestobacter sp. KNN46-3
GAGATCCAGGCCGAGCAGCTGGCGCAGCGCTGTGACGTGCCCTCGGGCGGGGACGTCGTACAGCGCGTGCACGACCCGCCCCTCCTCGTCGAGGACGAACGTCGACCGCACCGTCCCCGCGTCGTCCTGTACTTCTACCCCGCAGCCGGGACACCCGGCTGCACCGCGCAGGCATGCGACTTCCGGGACAGTCTGGCGTCCCTCACCGCCGCCGGGTACGCCGTCTTCGGCGTCTCGCCGGACCAGCCCGCCGACCTGGCGCAGTTCCGCGACGAGGAGTCGCTGACCTTCCCGCTCCTGGCCGATCCCGCCGGCACTGCGCACCGACGGTACGGCGCGTGGGACGAGGGAGCGGACGACGCGGGGACGGTGCGGTCGACGTTCGTCCTCGACGAGGAGGGGCGGGTCGTGCACGCGCTGTACGACGTCCCCGCCCGAGGGCACGTCACAGCGCTGCGCCAGCTGCTCGGCCACCTCGGAGGCGAGGACGGCACTCGCGGCGGTCAGCAGCGGAATCGCCCGTTCGGCGAAGGACGGGGTCACGCGACCGCTGGGCCCGGACACCGAGATCGCCATCTGGGCGAGCACCCCGGCAACGGGGACGGCGATGCACCGCCCGCCGACCTCCTGCTCCTCGTCGTCGATCGCGTGGCCCTGGTGCCGGATCGAGCGCAGCGCGGCGATGAGTTCATCCGGGTCGGTGACCGTGTGCGCAGTCCGAGCCGGCATCCCGGCACGCAGCAACAGCCTCCGCGCCTCGTCCTCGGGCAGCAGGGACAAGATGGCCTTGCCGACTCCCGTGCAGTGCAGTCCGACCCGCCTGCCCACCTCGGTGGACATGCGCAGGGAGTGGCCGGAGGGCGCCTGGCCGACGTACACCGCATGGTCCCCGTCGAGAACGGCGAGGCTGGCTGACTCGCCCAGCCCGGTGACGAGCTCGTCGAGGACGGGCCGGGCCCACGTCCCGAGCATCGCCCCGGCGACCGCCCCAAGTGGGAGCAGGCGGGAGCCGAGTGCGTAGCGACGGTCGGGCAGCCGGCGCAGATAGCCGCGTTCGACCAGGGTGGACGTGAGCCGGTGGACCGTGGAGAGCGGAGCGCCCATCACCGCGGCCACCTCGCTCAGCGACAGGCAACCGCCCGCGTGCTCCACGATCTCGAGGACGTCGAGAGCCCGGTAGACCGACTGCACGCCCCCGGACGGAACGGTCCGCACGCGCGCCGACGGTGCCGGGGTCTGCGGTGCACGGATCGCCCGGCGACCGCTGCGCACCTGGGAGGACGTCGTCATGGTCAGACGAACTGCCGGCTCAACTGGACGTGCCGGTTGACGTCCTTGTACAGCAGGTACCGGAAGCGACCGGGGCCGCCGGCGTAGCAGGCCTGCGGGCAGAACGCGCGCAGCCACATGAAGTCCCCGGCCTCGACCTCGACCCAGTCCTGGTTGAGCAGGTAGACGGCCTTGCCCTCCAGCACGTAGAGCCCGTGCTCCATCACGTGCGTCTCCGGGAAGGGGATCACGCCGCCGGGTTCGAAGGTGACGATGTTGACGTGCATGTCGTGCCGGACGTCGGTCTGGTCCACGAAGCGAGTGGTGGTCCACGCACCGTCGGTGTCCGGCATCGGCGTCGGTTCGACGTCGCGCTCGTTGGTCACGAAGGGTTCGGGGACCTCGATCCCGTCGACGCGCTGGTACGTCTTGCGGATCCAGTGGAAGCGGGCCGGCTCGCCCTGGTCGTTGTACAGCGTCCACTGCGTGCCGGGCGGGAGGAAGACGTAGCCCCCGGGCTCCAGCTGGTGCGTCGCCTCGCCGATGGTCAGCCGGAGGGTGCCCTCGATCACGAAGAGCACCGCCTCGGCGGCCGGGTCGATCTCGGGACGGTCGCTGCCGCCGCCGCCGGCGACCTCCACGATGTACTGGGAGAAGGTCTCGGCGAAGCCGGACAGCGGCCGGGCGATCACCCACAGCCGGGTGCGGTCCCAGAACGGCAGGTTGCTGGTGACGATGTCGGTCATCGTCCCCTTCGGCAGGACGGCGTAGGCCTCGGTGAACATCGCCCGGTTGGTGGTGAGCTCGGTCTGCCTCGGCAGCCCGCCCCGGGGGGCGTAGTAGGAGCTGGTCGTCACGCTCGTCGTCCTCTCCGCAGGAGCCGTCTCGTCGGCTCGATGGTGGTGTCGTTCCGGTGTTTCACGCCGCGCCGCGGATCAGGAACCGGCCCCGCGGCTGCGAGGCGGTGTCGATGGCGCCACCGCGCAGCCAGGTGCTCCGGACGACGCCGTCGAGCCGGCGACCCTGGTACGGCGTGACGGGGTTGCGGTGGTGCAGCCGGGCAGCGTCGACGGTGAACGGCTCATCGGGAGCGAAGACGCAGAAGTCGGCGTCGGCGCCGACGGCCAGCCGCCCTTTGGTCCGCAACCCAGCCATGCGCGCGGGCTGCCCGGCCATCCAGCGCACCACGTCGGACAGGGCGTGGCCGCGAGCGCGGGCCTCGGTCCAGACCGCGGGCAGCCCCAGCTGCAGTGAGCTGACCCCGCCCCAGGCGAGGCCGAAGTCGCCGACGTCCAGCCGCTTGAGCTCGGGTGTGCTGGGGGAGTGGTCGGAGACGACGCAGTCGATGTCGCCCGCGGCGAGCGCCTGCCACAGCCGCTCCCGGTTGCTCGCCCCCCGGATGGGCGGGCAGCACTTGAACTGGGTGGCGCCCTCGGCGACGGCTTCGGCGTCGAAGGACAGGTAGTGCGGGCACGTCTCGACGGTGATCGGCAGCCCGTCGGCCCGGGCTGTGTGCAGCATCGGAACGGCATCTGCGCTGGAGAGGTGTAGGACGTGCGTCCGGGCACCGGTCCGCCGGGTGGTCTCGATGACCGTTGCGATCGCGCGGTCCTCCGCGCTGCTCGGCCGGGAGCGGAGAAAGTCCTGATAGTGCCCGCCGTGCGGCTGGGGGGCACCGGCGATGGTGACCGGGTCCTCGGCGTGCACGATCATCAGGCCGCCGAAGCCGGCCAGTTCGCGCATGTGCTCCTCGAGCTCACCCGCCGACAGCGGCGGGAACTCCGGCACCCCGGAGTCGAGCAGGAAGCACTTGAAGCCGAACACGCCCGCCTCGTGCAGCGGGCGCAGGTCGGCGACGTTGCCCGGCACGGCGCCGCCCCAGAAGCCGACGTCGACGGAGCACTTGCCGTCGGCGGCCTTCTTCTTCACCTCCAGCGCTGCCACGTCGACCGTCGATGGGATGCTGTTCAGCGGCATGTCCAGGACGGTCGTCACCCCACCTGCGGCGGCCGCCCGGGTCGCGGTCTCGAAGCCCTCCCACTCGGTGCGGCCCGGCTCGTTGACGTGCACGTGGGTGTCGACGAGCCCGGGCAGCAGCACCTCGTCGGCGGCCAGCTCCACCACCCGCGCCCCGTGCAGCGCCGCCGCCAGCGGTTCCACGGCCCTGATCCGGCCCCCGGTCACGCCGACGCACACGGCGGTCTCGCCGTCGGGTGTCACCGCGCGCGGCGCGCGCAGCACCAGGTCGAACCGGCGGTCGGACCCGTTCACGCCGGGGCCCCGGCCCGGTACGCGCGCCAGCCGCCGGCGGCGGAGATGTCCATCAGCAGCGGAGAGCCCAGCACGTCCGGGCGCAGCACCACGGCGAGCGCGGCGGACCCGTCGGCCAGCTCGATGACGCTCATCTCCAGCTCGGGCGGCTCGGCGGGGATGAAGGCGTCCCGGATCACGGTCAGCGGCACGTCGTAGAGCTCGCCGGGCACCGCGACCCCACCTTCGTCGACCGGCCAGAGCGCCGGGAACCGGTCGCCGACGGAGTAGAAGCGGTAGCGCGGCGCTGTCATCGCCTCGCCGAGGAATGGGTGGTCGGCGATGGTCGGGTGGACGGCACCACCGCGCATGCCGTCGCCATTGACGAACAGGGGAACGGAGACGGTCATCGGGAGGCCTCTCGGTGGGTCGGGGTCAGGAGATGATCGCGGGCGACCCGGCGGGCCAGCCGCTGCAGCAGCCGTCCGGCCTCGCGCATGCACAGATGCGCGTCGGGTTCGAGGTCGATGAGGGTGTAGGCGGCGTCGATCCCCGCGGCGCGCAGCTCGCCCGGGTCGAGCAGGGACCGGCCGGCCACGGCGACCACCGGGACGCCGGCCGCCCGGGCACGGGCGGCCACGCCGGCCGGCGCCTTGCCATGCAGTGTCTGGGCGTCCAGCGAGCCCTCACCGGTGATCACCAGGTCGGCCCCGGGCAGCAGCTCGGCGAAGCCGACCAGGTTCAGGACGACGTCGATGCCGGGCCGCCGGTCGGCGCCCAGCCCGGCGAGGCAGGCGTACCCCACCCCGCCCGCGGCACCGGCCCCTGCCCGGTCGGCGGCCCCGGCCGCGGGCGGACCGAGGGACTCACCGAGCATGGCCGCCCATCGGGCCAGGCCGGCCTCGAGCACCGGGACGTCGGTGGGGGAGGCCCCCTTCTGCGGGCCGTAGACGGCCGCCGCCCCCGTGCGGCCGAGCAGCGGGTTGTCCACGTCGGTGGCCAGGACCACCCGGGTCGAGCGCAGCCGCGGGTCCAGCCCGGTCAGGTTCACCCGGTGCAGGAACTGCAAGGCCGCGCCGCCCGGCGGCAGGTCGCGGCCGTCCGCGTCGGTGAGCTGCGCGCCGAGCCCGACGAGCAGGCCGGCGCCGCCGTCGGTGCTGGCGCTGCCGCCGATGCCGAGCACCACCTCGGTGCAGCCGTGGTCCAGAGCGGCGCGGACCAGCTGCCCGGTGCCCAGGCTGGTTGCCGTCAGCGGTGCGGGCACCCCGTCGGGCAGGACGGCGAGCCCGGACGCCGCGGCCATCTCCACCACCGCCGTCCGTCCGCGGATCGCCAGGGCCGAAGCCAGCGGTGCCCCGGTCGGTCCGGCCACCCGCACCGGCACCCGGCTGAACCCGGCGGCCAGCGCCGCGGCGAGCGTGCCCTCCCCGCCGTCGGCCACCGGGACCTGCACCACGGTGGCCGACGGCACCGCCTCGACCAGGCCGGCCGCCACCGCGGCGGCGACCGAGGCGGCGGACAGGCTGCCCTTGAACTTGTCCGGGGCGATGACGACGTGCATCAGTCGAGCAACTGCAGCTCGGCGAGGTCCAGGGGCACGACCGCGGTGGGTGCGTGCTCGCCGCGGGTGGCCAGCTCCTCGAACTCGATGACGTTGTCGATCTCGGTGCCCATCGAGACGTTGGTGACCCGCTCCAGGATGACCTCGACGACGACGGGCACCCGGTGCTCGACCACCATCTTCTTGGCCTGCTCCAGCGCCGGCAGGATCTCGTCGGGCTCGAACACCCGCAGGGCCTTGCACCCCAGCCCCTCGACCACCTTGACGTGGTCGACCCCGTAGCCGCCGACCTCGGGGGAGTTGATGTTGTCGAAGGACAGCTGCACGCAGTAGTCCATGTCGAAGCCGCGCTGGCTCTGCCGGATCAATCCGAGGTAGGCGTTGTTCACCAGCACGTGCACGTAGGGGATGTTGAACTGCGCGCCGACGGCCAGCTCCTCGATCATGAACTGGAAGTCGTAGTCGCCGGAGAGGGCGACCACGGTGGCCTCGGGCTGTGCGGTGGCCACGCCGAGCGTGGCCGGCACCGTCCAGCCCAGCGGGCCGGCCTGGCCGGCGTTGATCCACTGCCGCGGGCCGTAGACGTGCAGCAGCTGGGCGGCCTGGATCTGGGACAGCCCGATGGTGCTGACGTAGGTGGTGTCGGGTCCGAAGGCCTTGTTCATCTCCTGGTAGACCCGCTGCGGCTTGACCGGCACCTGGTCGAAGTCGGTCCGCCGCTGGAGCGTGCGCCGGCGCTGCCGGCAGGAGTCCGCCCAGGCGGTGCGGTCGGGCAGCCGGCCCTCGGCGGCCAGCTCGCGGGCCACCTCGACGAAGACCCGCAGCGCCGCGCCGGCGTCGGAGACGATGCCGTAGTCGGGGGCGAAGACCCGGCCGATCTGGGTGGGCTCGATGTCGACGTGCACGAAGGTGCGGCCACGGGTGTAGGTGTCCAGCCCGCCGGTGTGCCGGTTGGCCCAACGGTTGCCGATCCCGAGCACGAAGTCCGACTCCAGCAGCGTGGCGTTGCCGTATCGGTGCGAGGTCTGCAGCCCGACCATGCCGGCCATCAGCGGGTGGTCGTCGGGGATGGTGCCCCAGCCCATCAGGGTGGGGACGACGGGAACACCGGTCAGCTCGGCGAACTCCACCAGCAGGTCGGCAGCGTCGGCGTTGACGATCCCGCCGCCGGCCACCAGCAGCGGTCGCTCGGCGGCGCACAGCATCGCCAGCGCCTTCTCGGCCTGTGCCCGTGTGGCGGCAGGGTTCACCACCGGCAGTGGCTCGTAGGTGTCCGGGTCGAACTCGATCTCGGCCAGCTGTACATCGATCGGCAGGTCGATGAGCACCGGGCCGGGTCGGCCCGAGCGCATCAGCTGAAAGGCCTTCTGGAAGGCGCCGGGCACCTGTGCCGGCTCCAGCACGGTGGTCGCCCACTTGGTCACGGGCCCGACGATCGAGGTGATGTCGACGGCCTGGAAGTCCTCCTTGTGCAGCCGGGCCACCGGTGCCTGGCCGGTGATGCACAGGATCGGGATCGAGTCGGCGGAGGCGGAGTAGAGCCCGGTGACCATGTCGGTGCCGGCCGGGCCGGAGGTGCCGATGCAGACGCCGATGTTGCCGGTCGCCGCACGGGTGTAGCCCTCGGCCATGTGCGAGGCGCCCTCGACGTGCCGGGCCAGCACGTGGGTGAGTTCACCGGAGGCGCGCAGAGCCGCGTAGAAGGGGTTGATGGCGGCGCCGGGCAGACCGAACAGGTGGCTGGTGCCTTCCCGACGGAGGATCTCCACGGCGGCTCGGGCAGCGGTCATCTTGGGCATGGCGTGCTCCTTACGGGTGTGGGGGAGAGGTCAGGACGAGGAGGAGCGGCCGGTGAGTCGCTCGACACCGCGCAGCAGCGCGGAGTGGTCGAGCTGGCCGTCGCCGTTGGCCCGGGCGGAGGCCATGAGCTGCGCGACCAGCGCGCCGAGCGGCACCACGACCCCGGCCTCCCGGGCCGCGGAGGTCAGGATGCCCAGGTCCTTGTGGTGCAGGTCGATCCGGAAGCCGGGGTCGAACGTCCGGCTGAGCATGTTGGCCTTCTTCTGCTCCAGCACCTTGGAGCCGGCCAGCCCGCCGCCGAGCACCTCGAGTGCGGCGGTGGTGTCCACCCCGTAGGCCTCCAGGAACACGACGGCCTCGGCCAGCACCTGGATGTTGGCGGCCACGATGAGCTGGTTGGCGGCCTTGACGGTCTGACCCGAGCCGGCCGGGCCGACGTGCACGACGGTCTTGCCGACCACGTCGAGGATCGGTTTGGCGGCCGCGAAGTCGTCCGCCGTGCCACCGACCATGATCGACAGCGCGGCGTTGACCGCGCCGGCCTCACCGCCGGACACCGGCGCGTCCAGCAGCCGGAAGCCGCGCTCGGTGGCCTCGGTGCTCAGCGCGACGGTGACGTCGGGCCGGATGCTGGAGAAGTCGATGACCAGGGTGCCGGGCTTGGCGGTGGCGAAGACGCCGTCCTCGCCGGTGAGCACGGCCTGCACGTCGGGCGAGTCCGGCACCATGATCGCGACGACGTCGGCCTCGGCGACGGCCTCGGCCGAGGAGCCGGCGGCCCGACCACCGGCCTCCTCGAGCGGCCCGGTCCGGTCGGGGGTGAGGTTGTAGCCGACGACGTCGTACCCCGCCTTGGCCAGATGGACCGACATCGGGCTGCCCATGATGCCGAGCCCGATGAACGCGATGGTGGTCATGGTGGACCTCTCTCAGAAGGGATGGTGTGGTCAGGCGGATGCGGCCCGGCGTGGCCGGGGGAGCCACTCGAGGCTCTGCGCGGTGGAGGCCGAGGGCTTGTACTCGAGCGCCACCCAGCCGCGGTAGCCGGCCGCCTCGAGATCGGTGAGCTGACGCTCCAGCGGCAGGGAGCCGGTGCCGGGCTCGCCGCGGCCCGGGGAATCGGCGATCTGGACGTGAGCGATCCGGTCGCCGGCGTCGGCGATGACCTCGTCGACGTCGTCGCCGTTGACCGCGAGGTGGTAGAGGTCGGCGAGCAGCCCGAGATCGGTGACCCCGTGCTCCTCGCGGACCCGGTCCAGCACGGCCAACACGTCGGCCGCCGTGAGCAGCGGGTACCGCGGGGCGCCGCTGACCGGCTCGACCAGCACGGTCCCGCCGATCCTGGCGGCGGCCGTGGCCGCCAAGGTCAGGTTCTCGGCACCGAGGGCGTCCTGCGCGGCCGGGTCGACCCCGTCGATGCGGTTGCCGTACAGCGCGTTGAAGGCGCGGCAGCCGAGTTGCTCGCCGATCCCGACGGTCACGTCGACGTTGTCGCGGAACTCGGCGGCCCGGGCCGGCCAGGAGATCAGGCCCCGGTCGCCGCCCGGCATGTCGCCGGCGGCGAAGTTCAACCCGATCAGCTGGACCTCGGCGTCCCGGACCGCGGAGACGAAGGCGTCGGCCTCGTGGTCGCCCGGCACGGACTCGGGAAAGGGCCACCAGAACTCGACGGCCCCGAAGCCGGCGTCCGCGGCAGCGGCGGGGCGCTCGAGCAGGGGGAGTTCGGTGAAGAGGAGGGAGCAGTTGACCGCGTAGCGGAGGGCATGGCTCATGGCCGACCTTCTTCCGGGACCTGGGAGGAGAGGGGGCGTGGTGGTGGGGGAGGGCGCTCACTGCCTGCCGGGTCCGACGACGCCGGCGGGCAGCGGGCTGGTGCAGGTGGCTCCCGGTCAGCAGAAGCCGGGCACGCCCTGCCAGGCCGATCCCGGATCGGACGCGTCATCGCGCACGACACTCGCCTCGATCAGTCCGTAGGGCCGGTCGGCGGCGTGGAAGACCTCGCCGGGGTTCTCGGTCCCGAAGGGCGAGAGGTCGACGAGGAAGTGGTGCTTGTTCGGTGCGGAGAACTTGATCTCGGCGACCTCGGGGTGCTGCTCGAGGACGGCCGTACCCATGCCGTAGAGGGTCTGCTGCAGCGCGTAACTGTGGATCTCGGCGAAGCGCTGGAGCAGCAGGCCCGTGATCGCGTCGTGGGCCTTGTCCCAGTCGACGTCGGTGTGCTCGTAGCGCCAGCGGGCGACGAGCGATGTGGCCAAGATCCGGTCGGTGGTCTCCGGGAGCGTCGTGTACTCGTCCTTGCGAAAGCCGTGGAACTCCGAGCCGGTGGACTTCAGCACCACCAGGTCCTTGACCCCCGAGACGACGTGCGCCTTCCGCTCGTCGCCCGAGCCGTCGACGTTGACGACCGTGGTGCGTACACCGCCGCCGGTGCGGACGAAGGAGTGGTCGTGGCCCGCGCCGTCCACCGGGATCCGGTTCCAGGCGTACTCCTCGATCTCGATACGCGCGCCCTCGGCCGCCGGGGTCTGCCCGATGAAGTGGTCGCCGAGGGCGAGTGCGAACTCCTCGATCGCGGTCACCCCCTTCTCCTTGGCGAAGGCGAAGACGGTGTTCTTCTGGGTGTCGGTGGGCAGCACGTCCCGCTGGTCACCGGAGACGTGCGCGTCCTCGAAACGGCCGCGCAGCGCCGAGGAGACGTTCAGGTCCCGGATCTCGTGGCGGGCGGTGTCCCGGATGATGCGGACGAGTCGGTTCTCGGCCTTGCCGTACTGGTTGGGGCCCAGGGTGATGGCCATGGTGGTTCAGCTCCCTCGGTAGGTGGAGTAGGCGAACGGGCTCAACAGCAGCGGAACGTGGTGGTGCTGCGTGGGGTCAGCCACTACGAAGGAGACGCTGACCTCGGGGAAGAAGCAGGGTTGGCCCGTGCGGGTGAAGTAGCCGGCGGTGTCGAACACGAGCCGGTAGCTGCCGGGACAGACCCGGTCGGGCCCCAGCGAGCGGACTCGTCCGTCGTCGTCGGTGGTCCCGGCGGCGATGACGGCACTGCCGACCCCGGTGACCTGCTCCAGCCGGACCAGGACGCCGGCCGCCGGTCGGCCCTGGGCGGTGTCCAGCACGTGGGTGGTGACCGCGCTCATGCTGTGCCCGGGCGCGAGCTCGCCCGCTCGCGAACGGGTTCGACGACCCGACCCAGCCGCAGCAGGGCGATCTTGCGCAGTTCCGCAGCCACCACCTGGGCCTCGACGTGCTCGTCGTTCTCCAGCCGGGTCCGCAGGGCGGAGAGGATCTCCTCGCCGGAGAGGCCGGTCGCGCAGATCAGGAACACCCGACCGAACCGCTGTTCGTAGGCCCGGTTCCCCTCGGCCAGTGCCTGTTGTGTGTCGGCGTCGCGGTGCACACCGGACTGCTCCTGCCGCGACCACCCTGCCTCGGCGCCCTCCCGGTGCGCCCGCTCCCCGATGCGCGGGTGGGCCGCCAGGGCGCGGTCGACGTCGGAACGGGTGAACCGGCGAGCGGCCTCGTCGGCGGTGGCGAACAGCGAGTCGTGATCTGGGTAGGGCCGGCCGTCCCGGACCGCGGCGGCCCACGCCGGGACGTCACAGCAGGCCAGGAGCGCAGGAGTGAGTTCCGCGGCCGGGGCTGAGTTGAAGTCGAGCATGTCCACGAAGGCCTCCTCGCCTGTGACGGAAGTAACGTCCCGTCTGGTCGAGAGGCTGTCAGGCCGACTCGGGCTGCGTCAACAGTTTGTTGAAGTTGATCCTCGGTCGGGTGTGTCGCGGACGTGGCCGGCGGTCATCCTCGGTCGCGGTTCAGGTAGTTGTAGACGGTGAACCGGCTGACCTTGAGGGCCTCGGCCACGGTCTCCGCCGACTTGCGATAGGTGAAGGCCCCCCGCTCCTCCAGCAGCCGCACGGCGCGCTGCTTCTGCGGCCGCGGCAGATCGCACAGTGGCGCGCCGAGCTCGGTGGCCAGGTCCTCGAGGAGCCTGCCCAGGTCGCCCACTGCCTCGACCGGGCTCTCCGCCGGCAGGCCGGGGAGGCGTACTCCCGCGATGGTCTCGCCTTCCCACAGGAGAGGGACGTCGGACTCGGTGACGCGATCCGGGGCTATCAGCACCGCGTTGGTCCTGCTGAGCAACGGCGCGAGTGCCGCCAGCAGTGGATGGGCGTGGTCGATCAGCGCGGGCTCGGCCGCCGGGTCAGTCGTCAACGCGCTCGACCTGCAGGGAGACTCGGGTGGCGCCGTGTTCCAGTGCCGTGACGAGCACCTGCCCCAGCACCGGGAGCAGCGCCTCGCCCTCCCCGGCGATCGACGTCCCCAGTGGCCCGAAGTCGCAGGTCAGCCCGGCCGCCTCGACGACGCGCAACGTCTCCGTGGCGTGTGCCGGGGAAGCGCCTTCGCCGACGAAGGGCTCGGTGGTGAACTCCGCTAACAGCCGCATGGCGGCAGGTTATGCCCTGCCGTGACGTCGGTGGGCGCAGGTTGCGCGGCTGGGTCGACGGCTCGGGCTTCGACCGATCTCGCGATGTGATCAAGCCGCTCGGCTCCGCCTCGGGTCAAAAATCAACAGACTGTTGACGTGAGACCTGCATCACCCTAGCTTGTGACGGACCGGAACAACCGATTCCGTATGGCGGAAGCCGTCCCGACTGGCTCAACGAGGAATGCCATGTCCCAGGCAGCACCCCTGCAGGCGCCCCGCGCTCGCCGCAAGCACCCCGTCGACGAGGTCCCCCCGGCGGGCAAACTCGCCGTCTACGGCATCCAGCACTTGCTCGCCTTCTACGCCGGCGCGGTGATCGTGCCCATCCTGCTGGCCGGCGCCATCGGGCTCTCCGACCGCGAGCTCATCCACCTGATCAACGCCGACCTGTTCACGTGCGGCATCGCGTCGATCATCCAGTCCGTCGGGTTCTGGAAGGTCGGGGTACGGCTACCGCTGCTGCAGGGGGTGACGTTCACGGCGGTCTCGCCGATGATCGCGATCGCACTCGCCGCGGGAGGCGGCACCGACGGTCTGCTGGTCATCTACGGCGCGGTGATCGTCGCCGGGCTGTTCACCTTCCTGATCGCCCCGTACTTCAGCCGGCTCATCCGGTTCTTCCCGCCGGTGGTCACCGGATCGGTCATCACGATCATCGGCATCGCCCTGCTGCCGGTCGCCGCCATGGACGTCGTCGGCGGCGGCGCTCACCTGGACCCCGGCAACGGGCGGAACCTCGCGTACGCACTGGGCACCCTCGGCCTGATCGTGCTGATGCAGCGGTTCTTCCGCGGCTTCATGGCGACCGTGGCGGTCCTCGTCGGGCTGGTCGCGGGAACGGTGACGGCGTGGGCCCTCGGCGATGCGACCTTCGCCGCCGTGGCGGACTCCTCGTGGGTGGGGGTGACGACGCCCTTCTACTTCGGTTGGCCGAAGTTCAGCCTGGCCGCCATCGTCTCGATGATCGTCGTCATGCTCATCACCGCGGTGGAGACCACCGGCGACGTGTTCGCCACGGGGGAGATCGTCCGCAAGCGGATCGGACGGAAGGACATCGCGGCGGCGATCCGGGCGGACGGTCTGGCAACCACCATCGGGGGCGTCTTCAACTCCTTCCCTTACACCTGCTTCGCCGAGAACGTCGGCCTGGTGCGCCTCACCCAGGTCAAGAGCCGGTGGGTGGTGGCGGCCGCGGGCGGATTCATGATCCTGGTCGGCCTCATCCCCAAGGCGGGCGCGGTGGTGGCCGGCATCCCGCACCCGGTGCTGGGCGGAGCGGCGCTGGCGATGTTCGCCACCGTGGCGGTCGTCGGGATCCAGACCCTGTCGCGGGTCGACTTCAACGACCACCGCAACGTCGTCATCGTCGCCACGAGCCTCGGGCTGGCCCTGCTCGTCACCGTCCAGCCGGGGGTCGTCGATGCGGTGCCCACCTGGGCACAGATCATCTTCGGCAGCGGCATCACCTTGGGCAGCATCACCGCGATCGTGCTCAACGCCGTCTTCCACCACCTGGGGCGCGGCCGTGGCGCTGCCCTGACCGGCACGCCGGGGCGTGGTCAGGTCCGGCTGGACGACGTGAACTCCATGGACCGGGACGAGTTCGTCGCCACCTTCGGCAGGCTGTTCCAGGGGCCGACGTGGGTCGTGGAGAACGCCTGCACCCAGCGGCCGTTCAGCAGCACCAGTGCCCTGCGGGCGGCGCTGCAGGAGGCGTTGTTCGCGGCGACACCGGAGCAGCAGCGAGAGTTGATGGCCGCCTACCCGGCGCTCGGTTGCGACGCGGTGGCCGAGGGGACGGCCGGCGAGCAGTCGACCCTGGACCAGGGATCGGCGGGCCTGACCCGGCTCACGGAGGAGGACCACGCTGCCCTCCACGAGGTGACCACCGCCTATCGGGAGAAGTTCGGCTTCCCGCTCATCGTCTGTGTCCGCGACAGCCCCAACCGGGAGCACATCATGGCCCAGGGCTGGGCCCGGACGGAGAACTCGCCCACCCAGGAGCACGCGGCGGCGCTCATCGAGATCGCCAAGATCGCAGGTCACCGTTTCGACGACCTCGTCGCGGATGCCAACCCGATCCACAGCGCGCGCACGCAGCGGTACGGAGCAACCACGCTCTGATCGGCGGGCGGGGGTCTCCGGGCGCAGCGGCACTGCCGGGTGGACGCGTCCGGAGAAGCCCCCGCCGTCCGCACCGAAGGGCCCGCCGCGGCCCCGGGGCAGTCACCGATCGACAAGACGATGGACAGGAGCAAGGTCGCATGCAGTCACCGGCAGTCACCGTGAACGGGCGGACGAGGTCCCTCTCCGCCGTGCCCCCGCACACCACCGCCCTCGACTGGCTGCGGAGCAGCGGTCTGATCGGGGCCAAGGAGGGCTGCGCCGAGGGGGAGTGCGGCGCGTGCTCCGTCCTGGTGGCGCGGCCGGGCCTCGCAACCCCCACCCGGTGGACGGCCCTCAACGCCTGCCTGCTGCCGATCGCCGCGCTCGACGGCCAGGAACTGGTCACGGCCGAGGGACTCGGGAGCTCGGATGCCCTCCACCCCGTCCAACGCGAGCTCGCCGTCCGTGGCGGCTCGCAGTGCGGCTACTGCACCCCGGGGTTCGTGTGCAGCATGGCCGCGGAGTACTACCGACCGGAGCGGGTGCCGGTCGAGTCGGGCGACGCGGGTCCTGGTGGGTCCGAAGAGCACGACGATCACCTGCACGGCGCGAACGGGTTCGACCTCCACGCCCTCAGCGGCAACCTGTGCCGGTGCACGGGGTACCGCCCCATCCGGGACGCGGCCTTCGCGCTGGGCACACCGTCCACCGACGACCTGCTCGCCGCCCGACGGGATCAGCCGCCGCCCCCGGTCCCCGCCACCCGGCTGGCCGGTGGGGACGCCGAGTTCGTCCGGCCGGCCGCCTTGGCCGACACGCTGGCCCTGATCGCGGACCGGCCGGAGGCCCTGCTCGTGGCCGGTTCGACCGACTGGGGCGTCGACGTCAACCTGAGGGCCGCTCGTACACCGCTCGTCGTCGCGATCGATCGTCTCCCCGAACTGCGTACGTTCAGCGTCGAGCCCGAGTTCATCGAGATCGGTGCGGCTCTGAGCCTGTCCGAGGTCGAGGAGTTGCTGCGCGGGCGCGTTCCGCTGCTCGACCAGCTCTTTCCGCAGTTCGCCTCGAGGCTCATCCGCAACGGTGCCACGTTCGGTGGCAACCTCGGCACCGGGTCACCGATCGGCGACACCCCGCCGGCCCTCCTCGCGCTCGATGCCTCGGTGGTCCTCATCTCCGCTCAGGGGGAGCGCGAGGTGGCCCTGGCCGAGTACTTCACCGGCTACCGGCAGAGCGTGCGGCAACCCGGCGAGCTCATCCGTGCCGTGCGGATCCCGCAGCCGCAGCCTGGCCTCGTCGCCTTCCACAAGGTGGCCAAACGCCGGTTCGACGACATCTCCAGCGTCGCGGTCGGCTTCGGTCTGGACGTCGTGGACGGGACCGTGCGCAGTGCCCGCATCGGGCTGGGCGGAGTCGCCGCGACGCCGCTGCGGGCCCGGGCGACCGAGGCGGCGCTGACCGGTCAGCCCTGGAGCGAGGAGACGGTCCGGTCGGCGACCCGGGTGATGGCCGCCGAGGGGACCCCGCTGGACGACCTCCGGGCCAGTGCGAGGTACCGCTCGGCCATGCTCGGCCAGGCCCTTCTCAAGCTGTACTCGCAGCACCGGACCCCACAGGAGGTGGGAGCGTGAGCGCGCTCTCCGAGCGACCGACCGATCCCGTCGTCGGCAGGGCCGTCCCCCACGAGAGCGCGGCTCTGCACGTCACGGGCGAGGCCCTCTACACCGACGACCTCGTCCTGCGTACCAAGGACGTGTTGCACGCCCATCCCGTCCAGGTCCTCCACGCGCACGCACGGGTCACCGCACTGCACACGGAGGCCGCACTGCAGGTCCCCGGTGTGGTGCGGGTGCTCACGGCCGCAGACGTCCCCGGGGTCAACGACGCCGGGGTCAAGCACGACGAACCGCTCTTCCCCGACGAGGTCATGTTCTACGGCCACGCCGTGTGCTGGGTCCTCGGTGACTCCCTCGAGGCTGCCCGGCTCGGCGCGGCGGCGATCCAGGCGGAGGTCGAGCCGCTGCCTTCCCTGGTGTCCGTCCGGGAGGCGATCGATGCCGGGAGCTTCCAGGGCGGACAGCCCACCGTGGAGCGCGGGGACGTCGAGGCCGGCCTCGCCGGGGCGGCGCACGTCTTCAGCGGCGAGTTCGAGTTCGCCGGGCAGGAGCACTTCTACCTGGAGACCCACTGCGCCCTCGCACACGTGGACGAGGGCGGTCAGGTCTTCGTCCAGAGCAGCACCCAGCACCCGTCGGAGACCCAGGAGATCGTGGCGCACGTCCTGGGGCTGTCCAACTCGGAGGTGACGGTGCAGTGCCTGCGGATGGGCGGCGGTTTCGGCGGCAAGGAGATGCAGCCGCACGGTCTGGCCGCGATCGCAGCCCTCGGCGCGAAGCTCACCGGCCGACCGGTCCGACTCCGGCTCAACCGGACGCAGGACATGACGATGACGGGCAAGCGGCACGGTTTCCACGCCCGCTGGCGGGTCGGCTTCGACGCGGCCGGCCGCCTCCAGGCGCTGGATGCCACCCTCACCTCCGACGGCGGCTGGAGCCTCGACCTGTCCGAGCCGGTGCTGGCCCGGGCGCTGTGCCACATCGACAACGCGTACTGGATCCCCGACGTCCGAGTCAACGGCCGGATCGCCAAGACCAACAAGACCTCCCAGACGGCCTTCCGCGGATTCGGTGGGCCGCAGGGGATGCTGGTGATCGAGGACATCCTCGGGCGTTGCGCGCCGCTGCTCGGCCAGGACGCAGCCACCCTGCGCCGCCGCAACTTGTACTCGGCAGGGCAGACCACGCCCTACGGGCAGCCCGTGCGGCATCCGGAACGACTGGCGACGGCGTGGCAGCAGGTCCTCGACACCAGCGACTTCGCCGCGCGCACCGAGGAGATCGCCGCCTTCAACGACGCCCATGGGGACACCAAGCGGGGCCTGGCCATCACGCCGGTGAAGTTCGGGGTCTCCTTCAACTTCACGGCGTTCAACCAGGCCGGCGCGCTGGTCCACGTGTACAAGGACGGATCGGTGCTGGTCAACCACGGCGGCACCGAGATGGGCCAGGGACTGCACACCAAGATGCTCCAGGTCGCGGCGACCACCCTCGGCGTCCCGTTGCACCGGGTCCGGCTCGCCCCCACCCGGACCGACAAGGTGCCGAACACCTCGGCGACCGCGGCGAGCTCTGGCGCTGATCTCAACGGTGGGGCCATCAAGAACGCCTGCGAGCAGATCCGCGAACGATTGGCACAGGTCGCGGCGGAGCGGCTCGGCGTGCCTCCTGTCGACGTGCGATTCGGGGACGGTCGGGTGCGGGGCATCAGCTTCGCCAGCGAGCCGGTCCCGTGGGAGGAGATCGTCCAGCTCGCCTACTTCCAGCGGGTCCAGCTGTGGGCGGCCGGTTACTACCGCACCGAGGGTCTGCACTGGGACTCCACGCTGATGCGGGGCGAGCCGTTCAAGTACTTCTCCTACGGTGTGGCCGCATCCGAGGTTGAGGTCGACGGCTTCACCGGGGCCTACCGGGTGCGACGGGTCGACATCGTGCACGACGTGGGCGACTCGCTCTCGCCCCTGCTGGACCTCGGGCAGATCGAGGGTGGCTTCGTGCAGGGCGCCGGTTGGCTCACGCTCGAGGAACTGCGCTGGGACGAGAGCGACGGGATCACCCGCGGTCGGCTGGCGTCGTCGGCGGCGAGCACCTACAAGTTGCCGAGCTTCTCCGAGATGCCCGAGGTCTTCAACGTCACCCTGCTGACGAACGCGACGGAGGAGGGCGCCGTCTACGGCTCGAAGGCGGTCGGCGAGCCACCACTGATGCTGGCGTTCTCCGTACGGGAGGCGCTGCGCCAGGCTGCGGCAGCCTTCGGGCCGGTCGGCGTCAGCGTGGACCTGGCGTCACCGGCCACGCCTGAGGCCGTCTTCTGGGCCATCGAGCAGGCCCGGTGTCCGGAGCACGGGCACGTCGAGGAAGGGGCTCCCGGTGTCGAGCCCGAGCAGCCGGACGCCGACGCGCCGTTGATGGAGCCGTATTCCGAGCGCGTGCAGCACCAGCTGACCCAGACGTGAGGAGCCGGTCATGGAGTGGTTGAGAGGTGTGGAGAGCCTGCGGTCCTCGCGTCGGCACGGAGTGCTGATCACCGTCGCGTCCGTCCGGGGACATGCGCCGCGGGAAGCCGGAGCCAAGATGGTGGTCTCCGCCGACCGGACCTGGGGCACCATCGGCGGTGGGAACCTCGAGGCCGTCGCCACCGCCCGCGCTCGGACGCTCCTCGGCGAGGGGCAGGTGCAGCCGGAGCTGCTGCCGATGTCGTTGACGGACAAGGTGCCGTTCCAGCACGGCGTCCAGTGCTGCGGGGGAGAGGTCACCGTGTTGCTCGAACCGCTGCCGGTGGTCCCCGCCGTGGGTATCTTCGGGGTCGGCCATGTCGGCCTCGAGCTCGCCCGGATCCTCGCTCGGCAGGACCTCGAGCTGCACCTCGTCGACTCCCGGCCGGAGCAGGTCACGCCCGAGCGGTTGGCGGTGCTGGCCGATGCGCAGGCCCAGGTCCACGTGCACCACGTGCCGGTGCTGCCCGAGCTCGTCCTCGCCGAACTGCCCCAGGGGGCGCACGTGCTCGTCATGACCCACGACCACGCCGAGGACGCGGCGCTGTGCGACGCCGCCCTGCGCACCCCGCACCTGGGCTCCATCGGCCTCATCGGGTCGGCGGGCAAGTGGGCGCGCTTCCGGCGCAAGCTCGCCGGCGAAGGGCACTCGGCCGAGGCGATCGCGCGGATCACGACACCCATCGGCCTCCCAGGGATCACCGGCAAGGACCCGTCGACGATCGCGGTGAGCGTCGCCGCGGCACTGGTGCAGACGTTCGAGGGTGAGCGAGCCGCCGTCCGGGCGAGGCATGAGGCCCGTTCATGACGCTCTTCCGGGGCACGGTCCTCGACACCCCGGACGACCCGTTCGCCGGTGGTGTCCTGCGGGCCGAGGCCGACGCCGGACTGCTCGTGCGGGCGGGTGCGATCGTCGACCGTGGGTCGTTCGCGGAGGTGCGCGCGCGGCATGCTGCGGAGGACGTCGTCGACCTGACCGGGGGCCTCCTGCTCCCCGGCTTCGTCGACACCCATGTCCACTTCCCGCAGGTCCGGGTGATCGGCGGGCTGGGCATGCCGTTGCTGGACTGGCTGGACCGCTGCGCACTCCCTGAGGAGGCGCGGCTGCGGGACGTCCACTACGCGCGGGCCGTCGCGTCGGAGTTCGTCAGCGGCCTGGCGCAGGCGGGCACGACGACGGCGCTCGTCTTCGGGTCACACTTCCCCTCGGCGGTCGACGCACTCTTCGCCGAGGCTGCCCGGGTGGGGCTCCGGGTCACGAGTGGTCTCGTCGTCAGCGACCGGCTGCTGCGCGAGGAGCTCCTGACGTCACCGCAGCGGGCATACGACGAGGGACTCGCGCTCGCGCGACGTTGGCACGGGGTGGGCCGCAACCGCTATGCCGTGACCCCACGGTTCTCCCTGTCCTGCGGAGAGGCCCTGCTCGAGTCCAGCGGGTCGCTGCTGCGGGAGGTGGCGGGAGGATGGTTCACCTCGCACGTCAACGAGAACGAGATCGAGATCGCCACGGTCGCCGACCTCTTCGACGGCAGCTCCTACCTCGACACCTACTGCCGGTACGACCTGGTCGGCCGACGCAGCGTGCTGGCGCACAACGTGCACCCCACGGACGAGGAACTGAAGACCCTCTGCGCGGCGGATGCGAGCGTTGCGCACTGTCCGACCAGCAACGCCGCGCTGGGCAGCGGGCTCTTTCCGCTCAAGCGGCACCGGGGGGCCGGTGTCCGGGTGGCGCTGGGTTCAGATGTGGGCGCCGGCACCGGGTTCTCCCTGCTGAAGGAGGGGCTCCAGGCCTACTTCCTGCAGCAGTTGCTCGGGGGCGACGGGCTGCACCTCACGTCGACCCACCTGCTGCATCTCGCAACGGCTGCGGGCGCGGACGCGCTCGATCTCGGGGACGATGTGGGCGACCTCAGTGTCGGCAAGCGATTCGACGCCGTCTGGCTGAGGCCCCGGCCCGGCACGACCCTGGACGTGGCGCTGCGCAACGCCGGGGGCCATGAGGACGCCCTGGCGAAGGCCTTCGCGCTGGGCTCGCCGGCCGACATCGACACGGTGTGGATCGACGGCCAACCGCTCCAGGCGCAGCTCGGCCAGGACGATGCCGCGTCCGCTGCCCCGTCACTGCGTCAGTGGCGGCGGCTGGGCGCCCGGCAGCGCTGACTAACCTCTCGGCATGGCCCGCCTGCTCGTCGTCGTCCCCTCCGACACCGACCCGCCGACCCGGCTGGGGGAGTGGCTCCGCGAGGCCGGGCTGGAGCTCGACGAGCGGCGGCTGTCCCGCGGTGAACCGCTGCCGGAGGACCTGACCGGCGTCGACGGGCTGCTCGTGCTCGGCGGGCCGCAGTCCTCGCTGGACGCCGAGGAGGTCTCCCCGGAGCTGGTCGGGGTCCGGCACCTGCTGGGCCAGGCGGTCGCGGCCGACGTGCCGACCCTGGCGATCTGCCTGGGCGCCCAGCTGCTGGCCCAGGTCGGCGGCGGCAGCACCCGGGTGGGCGCCGACGGCCCGGAGGTGGGGGCCACGCTGGTGGCGAAGCGGGACGCCGCCGATGCCGACCCGCTGTTCGCGCCGCTGCCGCTGTCGCCGGACGTGCTCCAGTGGCACCACGACGAGATCGACCGGCTGCCCGCCGGCGCGACCCTGCTGGCCAGCAACCCGCGGTACCAGCACCAGGCCTACCGGGTCGGTGAGCACGTCTACGGCCTGCAGTTCCACATCGAGACCGACCCGGCGCTGGTGCGGCAGTGGGCCGACGGCGACGCGCTCGGGGTGGCCAGCAGCGGCCTGGACGTCGAGACGATCTGCGCCCGCGCGACCGCCGTGCACCCGGACCTCGCCGAGGTCTGGGCGCCCTTCGCGGCCCGGTTCGCCGACCTGGTGCGCGCTCGCGCCACCACCAGGGGCTGACGGTGGCGGCCGCTCCGCAGCTCGACGACGAGGTGCCCCGGCGCGCCGTCGTCCGGCTGGTGCGCTTCGGCTTCGACGACGGCGCCCGGGTGGCCCGGCTGCTGGCCTCCCCGGAGCTGGGCCTGTGGGACCTGGAGCGCAACGAGCCGGCCGACCCCGAGGCGGCGCCGGTGGTCTCCGCGCTGGCCCGCGCCGGCGACCCGGACCTCGCCGTCCGCTCGCTGGCCCGGCTGGTCGAGGCCCTCGACGCCGCCGACTCCGACGGCGAGCTCGCGGCCGCGCTGCTGGCTCGGCTGCGGGGCTCGTCGACGGTGCGCTCCCGGCTGCTCGCCGTGCTGGGGGCCTCCGCCGGTCTCGCCGACCACCTGGCCGCCCACCCGACCGACTGGGTGGTGCTGGACACCGAGGACCGCACCGCCCGCCCCAGCCCGCAGGAGCTCGAGCAGCAGCTGCTGTTCGCCGTCGGGGCCGACCCGCACGACCCGCCGTGGGGGGTCCGGCTGGGCACCGCCGCACCCGACGCCGACCCCGCCCGGGTCCGCGACCTCCGGCACGCCCACCTGCGCGCCGTCCTCTCGCTGGCCGGCCGTGACCTCGGCGACGGGCTGCCCGCCGACGAGGTGGCCGCCGAGCTGTCCGACATCGCCGGGGCCGTGCTCACCGCCGGCCTCGCCGTGGCCCTGGCCGAGCAGCCGGCCGACGCCACCCCGTGCCGGCTGGCCGTCATCGCGCTGGGCAAGTGCGGTGGCCGGGAGCTGAACTACGTGAGCGACGTCGACGTGGTCTTCGTGGCCGAGCCCGTCGACGGGGAGGACGACGCCGCGGCGACGGCCGGCGCGGCGCGCGTGGCCAGTGCGCTGATGCGGATCTGCGGGCAGGCCGCCTGGGAGGTGGACGCGGCGCTGCGCCCGGACGGCAAGGCCGGTGCACTGGTACGCAGCGTCGCCGGGCACCGCGCGTACTACGACCAGTGGGCCAGCACCTGGGAGTTCCAGGCCCTGCTCAAGATGCGGCCGGTGGCCGGGGACCCCGGGCTGGGCCGGGAGTACGTGGACGAGATCTGGCCGCTGGTCTGGAAGGCCGGGGACCGCCCCGGCTTCGTCGCGGAGATCCAGGCGATGCGCCGCCGGGTGGAGCAGAACATCCCGGCCGCCCAGGCCGAGCGGCAGCTCAAGCTCGGCCGCGGTGGGCTCCGCGACGTCGAGTTCAGCGTCCAGCTCCTGCAGCTGGTGCACGGCCGGGCCGACGTCTCGCTGCGGGCCGGCGGCACGATCCCGGCGCTGACCGTGCTCGGTGCCGGCGGGTACATCGGCCGGGACGACGCCGCCACGCTGATCGCCTCCTACCGCTTCCTGCGCACCGTCGAGCACCGGCTGCAGCTGCTGCGACTGCGGCGCACCCACCTGCTCCCGGTCGCCGGCGACCAGCTGCGCTGGCTGGCCCGTTCGCTGGGCTACAAGCCCGACGACCGCGGCGACTCGGTCGCCGTCCTGCAGGCCGAGCTGGCCCTGCACACCCGGGTGGTGCGACGGCTGCACGAGAAGCTCTTCTACCGGCCGCTGCTGTCCTCGGTCGCCCGGGTGCCGGGCGAGCAGCTGCAGCTGGGCCCGAAGGCAGCGGGGGAGTGGCTGCGGGCGCTCGGCTTCGCCGACCCCGACGGCGCGCTGCGGCACCTCACCGCGCTCACCGGTGGACTGAGCCGGTCGGCGTCGATGCAGCGGTACCTCCTGCCGGTGCTGCTGCAGACCTTCGCCTCCTGCGCCGACCCCGACGCCGGGCTGCTGGCCTACCGCAAGGTCAGCGAGGCGCTGGGCAAGGACCAGTGGTTCCTGCGGCTGCTGCGGGACGAGGGCCAGGCCGCCGAGCGGCTCGCCGTGCTGCTGGGCTCGAGCCAGTACGTCGCCGGCCTGCTCACCCGGACGCCGGAGGCGATGCGGATCCTCGCCGACGACGCCCAGCTGGAGCCCCGCAGCGCGGATGCGCTCACCTCGGCGTGGCGGCAGGCGGTGGCCCGGGCCGACAACCCGAGCGCCGGCGTCCAGGTGCTGCGGTCGCTGCGCCGCCAGGAGCTGCTGCGGATCGCCTGCGCCGACCTGCTCGGCCGGCTGGAGGTGCTCCGGGTCGGCCAGGCCCTGTACGACGTCGCGGTGGCCACGCTGCGCGCCGGCCTGGACGCCGCGGTGCGCAGCTGGGCGGGCGAGACCGGGCTGGCGGTCGCCGACGTCCCGGTCGACGTCGCGGTCATCGGGATGGGCCGGCTGGGCGGTGCGGAGCTGGGCTACGGCTCGGACGCCGACGTCCTCTTCGTGCACCGCGTCCGCCCGGGCGCGGACGAGGGCCGGGCCACGTCGGCGGCCACCGCCATCGCGCACGCCCTGCGCCGGCTGCTGAGCGAACCCGCGCCCGACCCGGCCTTCGAGGTGGACGCCAACCTGCGCCCCGAGGGCCGGCAGGGCGCGATGTCACGGAGCCTGAGCGCGTTCGCCGAGTACTACGAGCGCTGGGTCTCCACCTGGGAGGTGCAGGCACTGCTGCGTGCCGAGCCGGTGGCCGGGGACGAGGCGCTGGGCCGGGAGTTCGTGGCGCTGATCGACCCGCTGCGCTACCCGGCCGCCGGGCTGTCGACCGAGCAGGTGGCCGAGATCCGTCGGATCAAGGCCCGGGTGGACAGCGAACGGCTGCCCCGCGGCGCCGACCCGGCCACGCACACCAAGCTCGGCCGGGGTGGGCTGGCCGACGTCGAGTGGACCGCGCAGCTGCTGCAGCTCCAGCACGCCGCGACGCACCCGGCGCTGCGGGTCACCGGCACGGTGGCGGCCCTGGAGGCGCTGGCGGAGGCCGGCCTGCTCGACGACGAGGAGCGGGACGCGCTGCGGGCGGCCTGGGAGCTGGCCAGCCGGGCACGCAACGCGGTCTTCCTGGTCCGCGGCCGGCCTGGTGACCAGCTGCCCCGGCAGGGGCTCGAGCTGAGCGGGGTGGCCCGGGCGTGCGGGTACGGGCCGGAGACCGACGCCGGTCAGTTCCTGGACGAGTACCGGCGGGTCACCCGGCACGCACGCACGGTCGTGGAGCGGGTCTTCTACGGCCGGACCGAGGAGGGCTGAGCAGGTGGACGGCCGCCCGCGCACGGCCGACGGGGTGGTCGGTTGAGCACGACCGGTGCCGGGCACCATCGACCGGTGCCCACCGATGAGAGCCCGGTCCCCGTGTCCGACGACCCCGCCGACGTGACCGACGCCCGGGTGCGCGACGAGCCCCCGGCCGACGAGCCGACGGCGACCATCACGCCCTACCGGGACGGCCCGCTGATCGTGCGCGGCAACTTCCAGCTGGTGGACACCGACGGCCAGGAGATCGACCCGGGCCGCAAGACGGTGGCGCTGTGCCGCTGCGGGAAGTCCGGGATCAAGCCCTTCTGCGACGGCACCCACAAGCTCGCCGGGTTCCACTCCGGCAGCGCCCCGTCGCGTCCGCGCCCGGCGGCCCGGCTGTTCCAGGAGGCCGGCCGCGAGGCCGACGACGGGCAGCGGCCCCCGGCCTGAGCGGACGTCGGCCCTGGTCCACCGCGTGTTCGCCGGTGGGCCACCTGCTGGCCGTGCGGGCGTACCAGGGTCGGCGGCGACCCTGACCCGAACTCCCGAGGTGGCCCGTGCTCCGTCGTCCGCTCCGTCCCGTCACCGCCGTGCTCTCGCTCAGCGCGCTCGCCCTGCTGGCCGCCGCCGGCCCGGCCGCCGCCGCACCGGCGCGCACCTTCACGCCGCTGGCCACGTTCCCGGTGGCGGGTGAGGTGGCCGAGATCATCTCCGCGACGCCGGACGGGCGGACGGTCGTCTACAGCGACTCCGAGCTCGGTCGGATCGGACTGGTCGATCTGAGCGACCCCAGCGCACCGCGGGACCGGGGCGCCATCGACGTGGGTGGCTCACCGACCTCGGTGACGATCACCTCCAGCGCGCGGTACGCCCTGGTCGCCGTCGACACCACCACCGACCTGGCCTCTCCCTCGGGCCACCTGGCGGTCGTCGACCTGCCCCGGCGCGCGATCGTGCGGACCATCGACCTGGGCGGCCAGCCGGACTCGATCGACATCGGCCCCAGCGGTGTCTTCGCGGCCATCGCCATCGAGAACCAGCGCGACGAGGAGATCGAGGTCGGGGACGTGGAGGGTGGCCTCCCGCAGCTGCCGGCCGGCTTCCTCTCGGTGGTCGACCTGCGCGGCCCGGTGAGCGCGTGGACGGTCGGCCGGGTGGAGCTGACCGGGCTGCCGGGCGCCGTGTTCGCCGAGGACCCGGAGCCGGAGTTCGTCGACGTCGACGGCCGGGACATCGCCGCCGTGACCCTTCAGGAGAACAACGCGATCGCGCTGGTCGACCTGGCCCGCCGCACGGTGGTCGGCTCCTTCTCGGCCGGCACGGTCACCCGCACCGACGCCGACACCGCTGACGACGACGTCGTCGCCTTCGACGACCCGCTGGTCGCCCCCCGTGAGCCGGACACGGTGCAGTGGACGCTGCGGGGCAACCTGGTCACCGCCGACGAGGGGGACCTGGCTGCCGCCGGTGCCTACCCGGACGGGCGCAGCGACGACAAGGGCGCGGAGTTCGAGGGCGCCGAGGTGGCCCGGATGCGCGGGGTCGACCACACGTTCATCGGCGCCGAGCGCGGTGACGCCGTGCTGGTCTACGACACCGACCGCGACGCCGCACCGGAGCTGCTCCAGGTGCTGCCGGTGGGCGACGCACCGGAAGGGCTGCTCGCCATCCCGTCCCGCGGCCTGTTCGTCGCCAGCAACGAGGACGACGGCACCCTCTCCGTCTTCGGCCTCCGCTGAGGCCGGGCAGCCGGTCGCCTCAGGCGGCGACCGGCTGCTCCTCACGCAGACCGGAACGCCCGGCCTCCCAGGCGCCCAGCAGGTGCTCGGCGGTCAGGCCGTCGAGGGCCAGCGAGCACTGGGCGCCGAACAGGACGTCGGCGGCCAGTGACGGGTCCTCGGACACCAGCGAGCCGCACATGTCGACCGAGGCGATCTGCTCGTGCACGGCGTCGGCCTCCACGTGCTCGTCGTAGAAGACGCTGGTCTGCTCCCCGAATCCGAGGCGCCGCAGCCCGGAGGAGTAGCGGCGGCTGGGCTCCGAGGAGGTCATCTCCACCGCGGCCAGGTGGCCCAGGCACGCCCCGCGGAACCGGCGGTGCAGCCCGAACAGCGACATGGTGTTGACCGACGTGAACGCCACCGCGGGGGCGTCGTCCCAGAGCGCGCCGTACCCGGTGTCCAGGTCGAGGTCGGCCATCATCCCGGCGAACAGCTGGCTGTGCATGCGCTCGGCCGACCCGCCGCCGTACTCGTCGGCCTGGATCTCCACCATCGCCGCCTTGGCCCGCCCGCTGATCCGCGGGATGGCCCAGGTGTGCGGGTCGCCCTCCTTGAGGTGGTAGACCGACCGCAGCGTGAGGTACTCCTGCCACTGCTCGCGGGTGCCGTGCCTGGCCAGGTACCTCGACAGCGACGGTCCGTCATCGGCGGCGATCACGGCGGTGAGCTGCTGGTCGACCGGTTCGTCGGTGACCTCCACCGGGGTGACCAGGGCCCGCAGCGCTGCGAGGTGCCGCTGCTCGAGCAGGGCGCGCAGCCGCAGCAGCTCCGGGTCCCACTCCCAGGCGTCGTCCACCTCGTCGAAGCCCCGGTAGTGCAGCTCGTAGCAGACGGCCAGGGTCAGCTGGAGGTCGTCGTCGGTCAGCGGGTCGGCCACCGAGGCGGCCAGCCCCTCGGCGGCGGCGAGCGTGCGGGGGCTGAGGGTCGACCCGGCGGTGAGGTCCGCGCACAGCGCGGCGCTGACGGGACCCCGTGGCTTGGGAAGGCGCATGGACCCGGTCATGCCCAGCTCGCCGCCGTCGGAACCTCCGCGGGCCGATCGGTGGTGCGCCACTTGCTGCCGGACCTCACACCTCGGGGGAGGGGCGGGGTCCGGCGCGTCGTCGGGTCAGACGTCCCGGTCGAAGGCAGAGGCCATCCGGGCCTGCTCCTCCAGCACCTCACCGATCCGGGCCTGGACGGCGTCCAGCTGACCGATGATCTCCCCGGTGGTGTGGATGCCGTCGGCCACCGCCTTGCTGCTGGCCTGGATCCCGGCGACCTGGTCGGACACCTTCTGCGTGGCGTTGGCGGTCTCCCGGGCGAGGTCCTTGACCTCGCTGGCCACGACCGCGAAGCCCTTGCCCAGCTCACCGGCGCGGGCGGCCTCGATCGTGGCGTTCAGCGCGAGCAGGTTGGTCTGGTCGGCGATGCCGGAGATGATCCGGATGACCTCGCCGACCGCGGCCGACGCCTCGTCCAGCGCCTCCACCTCACTGGTCATCGTGGACGCCTGGCTGACCGCGCTCTCCGCCACCCGGCCGGCGTCCCCGGCGGCCTCGCGGAGCCGGGAGACGGTGTCCAGCAGCTCGCGGGCGTTGGCCGCCGACTCCTCCGTGCGGCGCAGCACGTCCAGCCGCTGGGAGACCAGCTGCTGCACGTTGCGCAGCGCCGAACGGCGGGAGTCCGACAGCTCGATGGTCGCGGTGACGAAGAAGTCCATCGTGCCGACGACCCGGCCACCGACCATCAGCGGGAAGCACACACCGGACTTGACCCCGGCGCGCTGGGCCGCGGGGGCACGCACGCAGTCGGTCATCTCGCCGATGTCGCGGACGAAGAACAGGTCCCGGGACCGCCAGGTGCGCCCGGACAGGCCGACCCCCTCGGCGAAGCTCGCCGCCAGGGTCACCTTGCGGAACTCCTCACCGGCCGAACCCGACTCCTGCTGGAAGCGCAGCACGTTCGCGCTCTCGTCCAGTGCCCAGTAGGAGCCGTAGGCCCAGCCGAACGCCTCCCGCACGGTGTCCAGCGCGATCCGCAGGGCGGCCTGCTGGTCGCGGGCAGCGCTGACCTCGGTGACGACCGTGGTGACCGCGACCCGGTCGTCGAGGGTCTCCTGCAGCTCGGCCCTGCCCAGGGCGGACCGGCGGGCATGGGTGAGCAGGCGGCCGAGGGAGTCCCACTTGCCCTGGCGGGCACCGAAGAAGGGGAGCTCGCCGGCGTTGTAGTACTCGTAGAGCGCGGCGACCCGGCCGTGCTCCACCAGCGGCACGATGCACCCGGCGGTGGCGCCGGCGGCGAGGGCCGCCGCCCAGCGCAGGCACTTCCTGGGGTCGCTGCCGGAGTCGGTCACCAGCGCCTTCTTGTTCCGGATCGCCTCACCGCCGTAGCCGTCGGAGGTGGTCATCTGCAGCGCCTGGTTCCCGAAGCCCGCGGCGATGGTCGGTGCGAGGGGGCCGGACTCGTGGGTCAGGTGGAAGCTGCCGCGGTCACCGGCCAGCCACACGGCGCCGTAGGCGATGCCGAGCTCCTGGACGAGCGTCTCGAGGATCAGCTGATGGGCGTGGGGCTCGTCGGTGACGCCCTGTTCGAGCCGTGCGATCACGGCCTCCACGGCCTCGACGTCCCGGGGCATCTGCCCCGCCTCGATCGCGGTCGTGACCGGGGTGCTGGTGCGCCGCCTCATCCATGTCCTCCATCGCAGGCCGTGGCCGGCTTGCGGGGATCGCAGCCGGCGTGCTGTGCTGCCCGGCCCCCGGCAGCGGTCGGCGCAGTCCACCCAGAGAATCGGCAGGTCGGGGCGGAAGTTGAACCGGGGGCGACTCGATCGTGTGCGGTCGAGTCGGCTGGTCGTTCGACACCGCCCGGAGGCCCTGCCCGCAGGTGTTTGCGGCCTGTTCCGGTGGCAAGGGCCACAGGGTCAGGAAGACACAACGCGACCGAATCGGGGTCTGCCTCGTGAACACCTTCCTAGCACTCTCCTCGTCCCTGCTGCTGGCGACCAGCGGACTGGTGGGCGGCGCCAGCGCCGCGCCGTCGGCCGGACCACCCGCCCCGGTGCCACTGGCCGGATCACTGGCTCCGGCGACCGAGCCCGTGGGCACACCCGGCACCGGCCCGGTGCAGGCGGGCGACTTCCCTGCCGTGACCGGGCCGACGGCCCACCTGACCGACGTGCGGACCGCCCGGCACGACGGCTTCGACCGCGTGGTCCTGGAGTTCGCCGGCACGGCGGCGCCCGGGTACCGGGTGTCCTACGTCCAGCCGCCGATCACCGAGGACGGCTCCGGCGCCGAGGTCCCGGTGCCCGGTGCGGCGTTCCTCGAGGTGCGGGCCGCGCCGGCCAGCGGCGTGGACCTCTCCGGCGACGAGCCGCAGGAGACCTACACCGGGCCCGACCGGGTCGCCCCGACCGACGGCGGCGTCGTCACCGAGGTCGTCCGGACCGGCGACTTCGAGGGACAGCTGGCCTGGACGATCGGGCTGCAGCAGCGCGTGCCCTTCGGCGTGGCGGTGCTCGAGGAGCCGACCCGGTTGGTCGTGGACGTGCACCACGAGCCGGGACGGTCGATCGAGCCGATCGGGGCCGGGGACACCGCCGACTCCGTGGTCGCCGGCGCCGGGGCCCCGGTCGTGGTCACCGACGTCCGGCTGGGTGCCCACCCCGGCTTCGACCGGATCGTCTTCGAGGTCGCCGGCGAGGGGGAGGCCGGCTGGCGGATCGGGTACACCGACGACCCCCGGGCCCAGGGCTCCGGTGCGCCCGTCGAGGTGCCGGGGGACGCCGTCCTCGGCATGACGCTGACCAACGTCGCCCTGCCCGGCGACGCGCCGGACGGGGTGCAGCCCTGGGACGGTCCCGATCGGCAGCAGGTGCCCGGGGCCTCCACCCTGCAGGCGCTGGTGGAGGACACCGTGGTCGAGGGGCACCACACGTTCTTCGCCGGGCTCGACGCCGAACGGCCGTTCGCGGTGTCCCGGCTCTCCTCGCCGCAGCGGATCGTGGTCGACGTGCTGGCCCAGGACGGGCTGCCGCCGGTCGACCTGGGCAGCCGGTGCGAGCACCCCGACGGCTTCGCGCTCAGCTACCCCGGGTCGTGGACGACCAACACCGGTGACGTGCTGCCGCCCTGCTCGCGGTTCGCGCCGGAGCCGTTCACGCTGACCGCGGGGACCGACGTGCGGACGGCCCCGATCGCCGCCTCGGTGGAGCAGGTGCCGTACGCCCGGGTGAGCGCTCCCCAGGAGGGCGTCGAGGAGAGCCGGAGCGGCACCGTCGTCGACGGGCGGCAGGGCGTGCGGATCCAGCGCACGTGGGACGGCGAGGGACTGTGGCCGGAGGGCACCCGGACCACCACCTACGCCATCGACCCGGGTGCGGCCGGGCCGGACGGCCCGGCCACGCTCGTGGTGGACACGGTGGGGCTGCCGGAGTTCGACTACGAGCGGAACGTCCGGGTCCTCGACCACATGGTGCACACGCTGGACATCACGGCCGGCTGACCGGTCGCGGCACGGCCCGCCTCCGCCGGAGGCGGGCCGTGCGGTGCGCCCGTGCGCCCTGGGACCGACCGGAGGTCAGACCCGCTCGACCAGCCGGAGCACCGCCTCCGCGACCACGTCGGGGCGGTCGGCGGGGACGAAGTGGCTGGCGTCGTCGACCCAGGTGAGTCGCGCACCGGGCAGGTCGTCGGCCAGTCGCTGACCGTGCTCGGGCTTCATCTGGTGGTCCTGCCGACCCCAGACCACCTCGGCAGGGACGGTGAGCCGCGGGAGGAACGGGGCGACCGTCTGGGTGTAGACGGAGTCGAGCGAGCGGAGGTGCCGGCTCAGCAGGCGGGGGCCGTCCGGCCGTTCCCACGGCTCGACGAACCGGTCCAGGAAGGGCTTCGCACGCTCCTGGTGGGCGAACAGCGTGCGCAGTGCCGGCCGCAGCGCCGTGCCGAGGGCCGCGGGGGGCAGCTGCCGGACCAGCGGCCAGCCGGCCTTCATCGCGCGCACCAGCGGCACCGGCCACGCGTCGTAGCAGACGCCGTCGACGACCCCCAGGCCGGCGACCCGTTCGCTCGCCGTTGTGGCGAGGATCTGCGCCACCCCGCCACCGAGGTCGTGCCCCACCACGACGACCCGCTCCAGGTCGAGCGCGTCGAGCAGCCCGAGCAGGCGGGCGGCCTGGGCGGCGAGGTCCACCGGCTGGCCGTCGGGTGCGGGGGAGTCGCCGTAGCCGGCCATGTCCACGGCCAGCACCCGGGCCCGCTGGGCCACGGTCGGGACGACGTCCCACCACAACCGGTGGTTGGTCGGGATGCCGTGGACGAGCAGGACGGTGGGTCCGTCGTCCCCGGCCGTCCAGACGTTCATCGGGCTGTCGCCCACGGGGATGAGCTGGGTCTCTCCGATCGGTAGGTCCATGGCAGCACCAGTGCCCGCGACGGCCGGGTCGGCATGCGCGGTGTGACGAATTCGGGTGAAGTCCTTCAGCTCGGGCCGGGCCCCGTCGATGGGACCAACGAGGCCCCGAGGAGGGAACGTGGAGAAGAGACGGTCGGACACCGACCAGAAGGTCGCTGAGCTGCTGCGGACCGCGAAGGAGTCGCTGCAGCTGTCCGTGGCGTTCCTCTCCCGGCTGGACGGGACCACCCAGCACCTGGAGGTCGTCGAGTCGTCGGTGCCGTTCCTCTTCCAGGAGGGGAACCAGCAGCGCCAGGAGACGTCCCTCTGCCAGGCCGTCCTCGACGGCGAGCTGCCCGCGGTGATCCCCGACCTCCGCCGGCACCCGGCGGCCATGGCGTTGCCGGCCGCCCGTCTGCCGAGGATCCGCAGCTACGTCTCGGTGCCCGTGGTGCTCAGCGACGGGGAGCTCTACGGCACCTTCTGCGCCGCCGGCCTCACCACGGACAAGGGGCTGACCAAGCGGGACCAGTCCCTGATGACCGTCCTCGCCTCGGCCGCGGCCGTGCTCATCGAACCCTCGGTGCGCGAGCGGGAGCGCCGCGGGGAACTGCTGAGCCGACTGGTGCCGGTGGTCACCGCTGGTGGCCCGGTCGTCGTCCTGCAGCCGATCGTCGACCTGGCCACCGGGCTCCGGGTCGGGTACGAGGCGCTCAGCCGGTTCCCGGCAGCGTGGGGCAAGGCGCCGGACGTGTGCTTCGAGGAGGCGCACAGCGTGGGGCTGGGACACGAGCTGGAACTGCTGGCGCTGCGTCGCGCGGCCGACCACCTGGCGGTCGTCGACGGGTACGTCGCCATGAACATCTCCCCGGCATCGCTGGTGCAGCCGGAGTTCGCAGCACTGATGGAGACGTTGCCGCTGGACCGGGTGCTGCTCGAGCTCTCCGAACACGACCAGGTGGCGGACTACGCGGCCCTGGCTGCCGTGCTGAGCCCGCTGCGGGCCCGGGGGATGCGGCTGGCCATCGACGACGTCGGCGCCGGGTTCTCCTCGTTGCGGCACATCGTGATCACCGCACCGGACGTCATCAAGCTGGACCGCAGCATTGTCTCCGGGGTCGACGTCGACCCGGTGCTGACCCGGCTGGTCTCGTCCCTGGTCGAGTTCGGACACGGCTGCGGCGCGAGTGTCGTGGCCGAGGGCGTGGAGACGGCCGCGGAGGCCTCGGCGCTGCGTGGGCTCGGGGTGGACCTCGGTCAGGGATGGCACTTCGGTCGACCGGAGCTGCCCGGGGCGACGGTCACCCAGCCGGCCGTGCAGGTGCCGGCCCCCCGGACCCCGGTGGCGACCCCGCCAGTGCCCGCGGTCGCCGGCTGAGCGGTGCCCGCGGCGCGGGTCGCCCACGACAGCGCAGCCCCCGCCGGGAGACCGGCGGGGGCTGCGCTGTCGAACGGGTCAGGGCCGGTGAGGACCCCGCCGATCAGATGTCGTAGTACATCGCGAACTCGTGCGGGTGCGGGCGGAGCCGGATCGGGTCGATCTCGTTCTCCCGCTTGTACTCGATCCACGTCTCGATCAGGTCGGAGGTGAACACGCCACCGTCGAGCAGGTAGTCGTGGTCGACCTCGAGCCGGTCGAGCACCGCGTCGAGCGACGCCGGCACCTTCTCGATGCCGAGGGCCTCCTCGGGCGGCAGCTCGTAGAGGTCCTTGTCGATCGGTGCCGGGGGCTCGATCTTGTTCTTGACGCCGTCGAGGCCGGCCATCAGCATCGCCGAGAAGGCGAGGTAGGGGTTGGCCGACGGGTCGGGCACCCGGAACTCGATGCGCTTGGCCTTCGGGCTGTCGCCGGAGATCGGGATGCGCGTGCACGCCGACCGGTTGCGCGCGGAGTAGACCAGGTTGATCGGTGCCTCGTAGCCGGGGACCAGTCGGTGGTAGCTGTTCACCGTCGGGTTGGTGAAGGCCAGCAGCGACGGGGCGTGGGCCAGCAGGCCGCCGATGTAGTGCCGGGCCATGTCGGACAGGCCTGCGTAGCCGGTCTCGGCGTGGAAGAGCGGCTCGCCGTCCTTCCAGAGGCTCTGGTGGCAGTGCATGCCCGAGCCGTTGTCGCCGAACAGCGGCTTGGGCATGAACGTCGCGCTCTTGCCGTGCGCCCAGGCGGTGTTCTTCACGATGTACTTGAAGAGCATCAGGCTGTCGGCCGAGCGCAGCAGCGTGTCGAACTTGTAGTTGATCTCGGCCTGGCCGCCGGTGCCCACCTCGTGGTGCCCGCGCTCGAGCTCCAGCCCGGCGTTGGCGAGGTTGACCATCATCGTGGCCCGCAGGTCGCTCTGGTGGTCGTACGGCTCGACCGGGAAGTACCCGCCCTTGGGCCGGGTCTTGTAGCCCAGGTTGGGGCCGCCGTTCTCACCGGTGAGCGCCCCGGTGTTCCAGGAGCCCTCGACCGCGTCGATGTGGTAGTAGCCCTCGTTGATCGAGGTGTTGTGCCGCACCGAGTCGAACACGTAGAACTCGGCCTCGGGGCCGAAGTACGCGGTGTCGGCGATGCCGCTGGCCGCCAGGTAGGCCTCGGCCTTCTTCGCCACGTTGCGCGGGTCACGGCTGTAGGCCTCGCGTGTGATCGGGTCGTGGATGAAGAAGTTGATGTTCAGCGTCTTGTGGATGCGGAACGGGTCGACGTAGGCGCTGCTCGCGTCGGGCAGCAGCAGCATGTCGGACTCGTTGATCGCCTGGAATCCGCGGATGGACGAACCGTCGAAGCCCAGGCCGTCGGCGAAGGTGTCCGGCCCGAACGTCTCCGCGGGGATGGTGAAGTGCTGCATGACGCCAGGGAGGTCGCAGAACCGGACGTCGACGAACTTCACGTCGTTGTCGCGGATGTAGGCGGTGACCTCTTCGGGACTGTTGAACATCGATCCTCCGGGAGTGGACGGAAAGCCACCCGCAAGTTACGAGTGCGGGGTTGCTCCGGGGTGTCTCTCGTGTTTCGTCGCTGTAACACCGTCCTCCGGCGTGTCGCGGAGGTGGCGGTCGAGCCGCTGCTCACCCCACCGGACGGCTCCCGACCGGGACGGCGTCGGGCAGGACATACGCTGGTGGAGTGGCCAGGGACGACGCTCAACCCTCTCAGGAGCGCGCCCGCGGCGACGCACTGGGGCTGCCCGGCACCGGACCGGGCTCACTGGCGTCCTTCGGGCAGCGGGTCGTCGCCTTCCTCGTCGACGCGCTGGCCGCGGCGCTGGTCGCCGGCCTGGTCACCGCGCCGGAGCTGCCCCGCAACTGGAGCCTGCTGGCCTTCGTGCTGATCACCGTGGCCTTCCTGGTGCTGGCCGGTCAGACACCGGGCATGCGCCTGCTCGGGCTGCGGCTGGCCCACCCGGAGCCGGAGCGGCGGCTCGCCCTCTGGCGTGCGCTCGTGCGCACCGGGCTGCTCGTGCTGCTGGTGCCGGCGCTGATCGTGGACGTCGACGGCCGGGGCCTGCACGACCGATGGACCAGCACCGCGGTCGTCCGCGACCGCTGAGGCCGTCACGCCCGGGCGGCCGCCTCGGCGAACCACCGGCGGGTGGTCTCGTCCGCCGGGAGGAACGTCTCGATGGCGAGCTCGCTCGCGGCGACGTCCAGCGGGGTGCCGAAGGTGGCGACGGTGCTGTACGTCCGCAGCACGGCGCCGTCCACCTGCAACTCCAGGGGCAGGGCGAACGTCGGGCCGGGCTGCACCGGGGCGGCCGAGGGCCGGCACGGGTACCCCTCGACCTCGCGCAGCAGGGCCCGTAGGTCCGCCGACGGTGCGGCGGCAGCGTGCCGGCGGACCTGCCGGAGCAGGTGCGCGCGCCAGGCGGCGTGGTCCACGATCCGGTCGGCCAGTCCGCGTGGGTGCAGCATCACCCGGACGACGTTGACCGGCGGGTCGAGCAGCTCCGGGTCGACCAGGGCCATCAGCCGGTCGACGGCGGCGTTGGTGGCGACGACGTCGAAGTGGGCGTCGATGACCAGCGCCGGCCACGGGTCGTGTGCGGCGAGGGCCAGCTCGAGCACCTCCAGCAGGTACCGGGTGGCCGTGGCATCGCGTCGGGCGTCCGGGAACTCCGGCGCGTGTCCCGCGGCGAGCAGGACCTGGTTCTGGTCGGCCAGCGGCATCTGCAGTGCCTCGCCGAGCCTGAGCACCATCTGGCGGCTCGGCCGGGACCTCCCCGTCTCGACGTAGGACAGGTGCCGGGTGGAGGTTTGCGCCAGGTCGGCCAGGTCGAGCTGGCTCAGCCGCCGGCGCTCCCGCCACTCCTTCAGCAGGGCGCCGGCGACCGGGGGCCGGAGGGTCGCCGTCACGGCACGACGCCCAGCGCCGTCGTGACCTGCCGGCCGGGAGGGGACGACGACGTGGGCCCGGGTGCCGGGATCACGCTCCTGCTCACCGCCGGCCGGCCCGCAGCTGGACGAGGGCGAGCGCGCCGACGGCCAGTCCCTGAGCGGCGACGAGGACCCGACCCGCGGTGCTGAGGTCGGCGAACGCGGCGACCGCCAGGCTCGCCACCTCCCAGCCGATGTTCCCGATGGCGGCCGCCCGCAGCGCCGTGCGGGCCCAGCGGGTGCGGGAGCTGACGACCAGGCCGACGGCGTAGACCACCAGCGCGATCCCGACTCCGCGGACGACACCGGTCGCGTCGGTGCCCAGGAGCTCGGCGACCGGACCGGCGGCGATCCCCATGACCAGTCCCATGGCGGCGCAGAGCACGCCGTCGAGCTGGAGCAACCGGGCCGGTGCCGTGCGGGCCGGGGGCAGGGTGAGCGCGGTCATGGTGGGGTCCTCTCGACGGAGCCGACGTGGCCGGTCGTCCGGCCAGGACCACCGTCGCCGGTCCGCGGCGCGCCGTCCATGACCCCGCAGGTCATGGCCGGACCGAGGGGCCGACCGACCCGCCTGGCGGGCGACCGGCCGGACGCACGACGCCCCGACCGCTGGGGCAGCGGCCGGGGCGTCGTGGTGCTGTGCTCGCGAGGTCAGCGGCGGCGGACCTGGCGCTGGCTGACCGACATCTGCCGGCCACCGGGGAGCGGGCCCCCGGGCACCGGCGGGCGGGGGCCGCCCAGCGCCGACATCCGCTTGCCGAGTGCGTTGACCTCGCCGCCGGAGAGGTTGCGCGGCAGCTTCATCACGTGGGCGCTGAGCTTCTTCAGCGCCACCTGGCCCTCCCCGTCGCCGACGGTGACGTCGTAGATCGGGGTCTCGCCGACGACCTTGGCGATCCGACGCTTCTCGGCCGCGATCAGGTTGCGGACCCGCTGCGGGTCGCCCTCACCCACCAGCACGATGCCCGGCCGCCCGAGCACCCGGTGGACGGAGTCCAGCTCGCGGTTGCCGGCGACGCCGGAGCTGACCCGCCAGTCGCCGCGCATGCCCTCCAGGACCCAGGACGCCGCACCCGGCCGGCCCTCGACCTGCCGGTACGCCGAGCCCTGCGCCCGGCGGCCGAAGACGATCAGCGCCGCCAGCAGGCCGAGCAGGACGGCGAAGGGCAGGAAGAGGAACGGTGAGCTGAGCAGGATGCCGACCAGCTCGACCACGCCGGCCACCGCCACGAAGGCGATGAGCATCACCCAGGGCAGCTTCGGGTCGTTCTTGTAGGTCATCGAGTAGGCCTGCCGGATCATCCCGGCCTGGCGCTTCAGCTTGGTCAGCCGCGAGACCTTCGGCTGGCCGTCCTTGCCCAGCTTGGGCGCCTTCCCTGCCTTGCTGCGCCGGCCCTTGCCCGTTGCGTCGGGCGCGCCGACCGCGGTCGAGCCCTTGCTGCCGCGCCCGGGCGGGGCGCCGGCCGGGCCGCGGCCCGCGGCGCCGGCGGGGGCGGAGGTGTCGGTGGACCTGCTGCGTGCCATGCCACCCACGATAGTCGCCAGGAGCGGCCGCCCTCCCGCCACTCGCGAGCTCGCGGCGGGCCGCCCGCAACTGGCCGGGGGAGGAGCTCAGCGGGTGACGGTGAGCCCGCGGGCCTCGGCGGCCTGCTGGTAGAGCCGGCCGGCGCGGTAGGAGCTGCGCACCAGCGGACCGGCCAGGACGCCCGGGAACCCGATCCGCTCGGCCTCGGCGGCGAAGCCGACGAACTCGTCGGGCTTGACCCACCGGACCACCGGGTGGTGCCGGACGCTGGGCCGCAGGTACTGGGTGATGGTGAGCAGGTCGCAGCCGGCGTCGTGCAGCGCCTGCATGGTCTCGACGACCTCGTGCGGCTCCTCGCCCATGCCCAGGATCAGGTTGGACTTGGTGACCAGGCCGGCCTCGCGGGCGGCGGTGATCACCGACAGGGAGCGCGCGAAGCGGAAGCCGGGGCGGATCCGCTTGAAGATGCGCGGCACCGTCTCGACGTTGTGCGCCAGCACCTCCGGCCGGGAGGAGAACACCTCGGCCAGCTGGTCGGGCTCGGCGTTGAAGTCGGGGATGAGCAGCTCGACGCCGCAGCCGGGGATCTGCTCGTGGATCTGGCGCACCGTCTCGGCGTACAGCCATGCGCCGCCGTCGGGCAGGTCGTCGCGGGCGACGCCGGTGATGGTGGCGTAGCGCAGGCCCATCGTGGCCACGCTCTCGGCGACCCGGCGGGGCTCGTCGGCGTCGAAGTCGGCGGGCTTGCCGGTGTCGATCTGGCAGAAGTCGCAGCGCCGGGTGCACTGGTCACCGCCGATGAGGAAGGTGGCCTCGCGGTCCTCCCAGCACTCGTAGATGTTGGGACAGCCGGCCTCCTCGCACACCGTGTGCAGGCCCTCGCGCTCGACCAGCGACTTGAGCTCGGTGTACTCCGGCCCCGTCTTGAGCTTGGTCTTGATCCACTCGGGCTTGCGCTCGATCGGCGTCTGGCTGTTGCGGACCTCCAGGCGCAGCAGCTTGCGGCCGGCCGGCTCGATCGGCGAGGACGTCGTGGACGTCTCCGGCGCTGCAGTCGTGGCTGCCTCCTCCATGCCCAGGCTCATGTCCAGCACGGTACTCCCGCCGATCGCCCCCGCTCGGGGCCCGGAGACGGCTCGAGGGCCCAGCCGGATCGGCTGGGCCCTCGGGTCTGTGTGGTGCGGGGAGGTCAGTCCTCGCTGGGCATCTTGCCCAGGCTGGACGGCGTGTCGGACGGCCCGGCCGTCTTCGACGGGGTGTCGCCGGCGTCCTTCGTGCCGGTGGCGGAGTCCGGGCGGTTCTGGTTGCTGGACTCGCCGGGACCGGACGCAGGCTGGGCGGTCTGCGCGCCGAGGTCGCTGTCGGGCGGGGTCGCGTCGCCCACGGCGTTCTCGGCCGTGGAGACGGTCTTGCCCTGGGCCTCGGGGCTCTCGGTTCCGCCTGCGGGGGTGCTCGGGGAGGTGGGCACGGGGTCCTCTCGGTAACTGGGCACGGGGCCGTCGCCGGTCGGCGCCGGGGTCCAGGGGTCGCTGGCGTTCTTCTTGCGCAACACCACGGCGACCGCGGCGAGGACGGCGAGGACGGCGACCACCCACGGCCAGCGCCGGGGCTCGGGCTCGACGCCGATGCGCCGCTTGACCGTCGTGACGGTCTTCGCCGTGCGCTTGCCGGCCTCCTTGCGGGCCCGGCCGGCGGCCTTCTCCAGCTCGGTGCGCCGCTTGGCCGCCTTCTTGGACAGCTTGTCGGCCCGCTTGCCCAGCTTGTCGGCCTTCTTGCCGGCGGCCTTGCGGTTGGTCTCGGCGGCGGCGCGCACCGCGGCGACCCGCAGCGCAGCCTGCGCACGAGCGGCGTCGGCGGCAGCAGCGGCGTCCTGGCGGACCTTGTCGCCCTGCTTCGCGGTGGCCGCACCGAGGGTCGCCGCGGTGGCGGCGAGCTCCGCGCTGCGGGCGTCCAGCTGGGCCCGCGCCGCCTCGACGCTGGTGGCCAGGCCGGCGCGGGCGTCGGCCAGCGCGGGGCCGGCTGCACCGCGAGCGGCCTCGATCCGGGGCGCCGTGGCGGCGATCGCCGCCTCCAGGTTGGCCCGGGCGGACTTGGCGGCGGCGTCGAACGCCGGGCCGCTGGCCTCACGGGCGGCCTCGAGCCGTGGGACGGCGGTGGCCACCGCCAGCTCCAGGTTGGCCCGCGCGGCCCGGGTGGCCGCGTCGAGACGTGGGACCAGGTCCTTCTCGTAGGCCTTCTGTGCCGCGTCGATGCGCGGTCCGAGGTTCTTCTGCGCCGCCTCCAGCCGCGGGACCAGCACCTCACGGGCGGCGTCCAGCTGGGGGGCGAGTGCGGCCACGGCCGCCCCGACCCGGGGGGCCACGTCAGCGGCGTAGGCGGTCTGGGCCGCCTTCGTCGCGGCCGCCACCTGAGGGGCGAGCTGCTCCGCCGTCGCCCGACGGGCCTCGGTGACCGCCGCGCCGATGTGGGCGAACCCCTCTTGCAACTCGGTCCCGATGACCTCTGTCGAGCTCTTCTTGCGGAACACTCCAGCACCTCCGAGTTGATCGCTTCAGCGATCATCCTGCCCGCTGGCGTCCCCGGGCACACCCCGAACCCCCACCGCAGTCGGCGAGAGGCCCGAACCGAGCGGCCGCGCCGCTGGCAGACTCGACCGGGTGCAGCTACGGATCTTCACCGAACCCCAGATGGGCGCCACCTACGACGACCTGCTCGCGGTGGCCCGGCGCACCGAGGAGACCGGCTTCGACGCCTTCTTCCGCTCTGACCACTACCTGACCATGGGCGGGGACGGCCTGCCCGGCCCGACCGACGCGTGGGTGACCCTGGCCGGCCTCGCCCGGGAGACCTCCCGGATCCGGCTCGGCACGCTGATGACGGCGGCGACCTTCCGGCTGCCCGGGCCACTGGCCATCGCGGTGGCGCAGGTCGACCAGATGAGCGGCGGGCGGGTGGAGCTGGGCATCGGCTCGGGGTGGTTCGCCGCGGAGCACCGCGCCTACGGCATCCCGTTCCCCGAGGTGGGGGAGCGGTTCGACCGCTACGAGGAGCAGCTCGCGGTCATCAGCGGGCTGTGGGCCACCCCGCTGGGAGAGACCTTCGACTTCGCCGGTGACCACCACCAGCTCACCGGCTCCCCGGCGCTGCCCAAGCCGGTGCAGCCCGGCGGCGTCCCGATCCTGATCGGCGGGACGGGCAAGAAGCGCACCCCGCGGCTGGCGGCGCGGTACGCGGCCGAGTTCAACGTGCCCTTTGCCTCCGCCGAGGAGAACGCCCGGCTGTTCGCCGGCGTCCGGGACGCGTGCACCGAGGCCGGCCGCGACCCCGGTGAGCTGGTCTACAGCTCCGCGCTGGTGCTGTGCGTCGGCCGGGACGAGTCCGAGCTGGCCCGCCGGGCCGTCGCCATCGGCCGGGACGTCGACGAGCTGCGCGCCAACGGAGTGGCCGGCACGCCCGCCGAGGCCGTGGACACCCTGGGCCGGTACGCCGAGGCCGGCGCGAGCCGGGTCTACCTGCAGGTCCTGGACCTGGCCGACCTGGACCACCTGGACCTGGTGGCCGCCGAGGTCGCCCCGCAGCTGGGCTGAGCAGCACTGCGCCCCGCCCGCCGGTGGCGGACGGGGCGCAGGGACCTCAGCACAGCGACCTCAGTGCGGTGACCTCAGCGCAGTTCGGAGGCGAGTGGCTCCAGCGCGGCCCGGGAGCCCAGCCAGGTGTTCGCCCGCTGCAGGTCGTCGTCGAAGTCGATCTCCACCGCGGAGAACCGGGAGATGTCCAGCGGCCGGAAGCGGACGCCCGCCCGCTGGATCGCCAGCTCCATGCCGCGCTCGAAGTAGTCCGAGGCCTCGCAGGCGCTGAGGTGCTCGATGAGCGCGGCCTTGTCCGCCCCCGAGACGTAGTTGATGCCGACCGCCTCGCCGAGGCCACCGGCCACGGTCTTGGACAGCTCCCGGACGAACCCGTCGGCGTCGAGGGTGTACTTGACCTCCTCGTCGGCGACCGTGGAGGTGTCCACGCAGACGAAGCTCTCGTCGGCCTGCACCAGCGGTGCGGCGTGGTCGAGCACCGCCGGGTCGAACACCACGTCGCCGTTCAGCCACAGCACGCCGCCGGGCTGCGAGGTGCGCAGCGCGCGGAGCAGGCTCTGCGAGGTGTTCGTGACGGCGAAGTCGGGGTTGAACGCGAACAGCAGGTCGGGCTGGGCGCGCATGACCGCCTTGGCCCGGTAGCCCACCACCGCGGTGATCGGGGTGGCATCGCCGAAGACGGTGCGGATGCCCTCCAGCTGCTGCTGCATGATGCTGCGGCCGTCCATCAGCGGGGTGAGCGGCTTGGGCAGCTTGCGGCCCAGCCGGGTTCCCATGCCGGCGGCCAGCACGACCACCTGGGGAGCGGTGGGCGTCGGACTGGTGGGCGTCGGACTGGTGGGCGCGGTGGCGGAGGAGCGGCCGGGAGCCGCCCGACGCGACCGCTGATCGCGGCCCCCGGTCAGGATCGGGTCAGTAGTCCGCATGCTCAACTCCTCTTTCCGTCGTGCGTGGGTGCAGCCGTCGGCCCGGGAGGGCCGGCCGGGAAGAACAGCTGGAGGACCCGCTCGGTGGCGCGGCCGTCCTCCAGCGAGCAGAAGGCCTCGTGGAAGCGGTTGTACCGCTCCGTGGGGACCCAGGGCACCCGGCCGAGCTCGGCGATGGCGGCCAGCACCTCCTCGCTGCTGCTGAGCAGCGGGCCCGGTGCGGCCTCGGCGAGGTCGAAGTAGAAGCCCCGCAGTTCGTTCTGGAAGTACTCCAGGTCGTACGTGAAGTTGATGATCGGCTTCCCGGTGACGGCGAAGTCGAACATCGTCGAGGAGTAGTCGGTGACCAGGACGTCGGCGGCCAGGTAGAGGAAGCGGATGTCCGGGTAGCTGGACACGTCGCGGATGGGCGCCCCCGACGCGAGGTCCAGCCGGTCGGAGACCATCTGGTGCACCCGCAGCAGCAGGACGTGGTCCTCGCCCAGCGCGGCGGCGAACTCGCCGAGGTCGAGCGGGAACGAGTGCTGAGGTCCACCGTCGGCGGCGTTGAACACCTGGTCGTCGCGCCACGTCGGGGTGTAGAGGACCGCCGTGGCGCCCTCGGGGATGCCGAGCTCGGCCCGCACCTGTGCCCGCAGTCGGTCCGCGTCGGGGGAGGAGAGCACGTCGTTGCGCGGGTAGCCGGTCTCGTGCACCGGCCCGGTGAACCCGAAGGCCTTCTGGAAGCGCGGAGTGCTCACCGCGTTGGGCGACAGCAGCGCGTCCCAGCGGGCGATCTCGGTGTCCAGGTAGGCCAGCCGGCCCTCCGGTGCCCACAGCACGTCGTTGTGGATCCGCTTCAGCGGCGTGCCGTGCCAGGTCTGCAGGTATGTCGTGCCGGGGGACTTGTCCCAGTCGAAGCCGATGTGGTCGTTGGAGACCACGACGTCGGCGGCCTCCAGCGCGGCGACCGCCGCAGGGGTGCCGAACTCGACCGTCGACGTGCCGGCGGGGAAGTCTCCGACCCGGTCGGCAGCCGCGAGCCAGGTGACGTCGACGTCGTCGCCGCGCTCGACCAGGGCCTCGAAGAGGGCGCGCGGGCTGTCGGAGTACATCCCGCGGAAGCTGTTGAAGACGACCTTCACCGCTGACCACCCGTCTGCAGTAGGGAGGGCCGGGACGCCGGGCGGCGCTCCAGCACCGGGAGGACCAGCTCGGTCAGCTCGGCCCAGGTGGAGACCACCGCGAGGACGCCGGCGTCCCACAGCTGCGCCTCACGCTCGGCGCGCTCGGCCGGGGCCACGAAACGCAGGTTGCCCACGGTCGGGCAGCCGGCCCGGACGGCGGACAGTGCACCGGGCACGGAGTCCTCCACGGCCAGGCCCTGGGCCGGGGAGATCCCGATCCGGGCGCACGCGTGCAGGTAGACCGCGGGGTCGGGCTTGCTGGTCGGGATGGGGAGGGAGTCCTCGGCGCTGTAGCGGCCGGCCGGGGGGACCAGCTCGTCCAGGCTGGTGGCGGTGAAGCACCCGGCCAGGCGGGTGAGGGCGCTGGAGCTGACCGCGGCGAGGGTGAGGTGCCGGCCCAGCGCGCTCAGCGCGGCGGTGACCTCGGCATCCGGGCGCAGCACCTGGGAGAGGTGCGCGGTGACGGCCTGCTTCTCCTCGGCGACCCAGCTGTCCAGGTCGGTCACGGGCACGCCGGCCGCAGCGGCCAGCTCAGCGGCCGTCGTCCGGAAGTTCTTCCCGGTGGTGGCCAGGCGCAGCTCCTCGGCGGTGAACCGCCGGTCGACGCCGTGCGCGGCCAGGAACCGGTTGGTGACGTCGGCGGAGGCGACGAAGGCCGGCTCCTCGGAGGGGAAGAGGTTCCCGTCCGCGTCGCAGAGCAGCGCCTCGAGTGGCTCGATGAGCGCGTCGATGAGCCGGGGCATGGGGGGCGCCTCCTCCGTGGGGTCGGTCGGACGGGTGGTCATGCCGGCAGCAGGGCGCCGGACAGTGGGGAGTGGGCCGGTGCGGGGACCGCGGCCGCGTCGCCCTCGGCGAGCGCGTGGGCCACCGCGCCCCGGACGCCGAGCTCCTCCAGCTGCCGCAGCGCGGTGGCGAGCGCGGTGACGAACGACTCGTCCCGGCCGAGGTCTCCGAAGACTGCGTCGACGGCGAGCAGCGGCCGCGGGTCGGTGCCGCCGGCGCGGGCCAGGACACCGAGTTCCTCGGCGCGGTCGTCGGCCAGCGCGAGCGGGCGGCCGGCGAGGTCGGTGCCCTGCAGGTACCGACACCACCCGGCGACGGCGAGGGTGAGCAGCCGGGAGGGGCGGCCCTGCTCCCGCGCGGTGAGCAGGGAGGGCAGCACGTAGAGCGGGATCTTCGACGAGCCGCGACGGCACAGCCGGTCCAGCCGGTCACCGATGGCCGGGTCGGCGAAACGGCGCAGCAGGCTCTGCTGGTACTCGCCCAGGTCGATGCCGTCGGGCGCGGGCAGCAGCGGCGCGACCTCCCGGGCCATCAGCCGGGTCACGTAGCGGCCCAGCACCGGGTCGGCCAGGAACTCGTCGACCCGCGCGACGCCGGCCAGCTCGCCCAGGTGCCCCATCGCGGAGTGGCTGCCGTTGAGCAGCCGGGTCTTCATCAGCTCGTGGTGGCCGACGTCGGCGACGAACTGCACGCCCACCTGCTCCAGCGGCGGGCGGCCGTTGCAGAAGGAGTCCTCGAGGACCCATTGGGAGAACGGCTCGGTGATCACCGGCCAGCGGTCGGCGACGCCGAACAAGCGGGTGACCTCGTCCCGGTCGGAGAGGCTGGTGGAGGGGGTGATCCGGTCGACCATGCTGCCGGGGAAGGTGACCTGCTCGTCGATCCAGGCGGCCAGTCCCGGGTCGCGCAGCTGGGCGAAGCCCACCACCGCGGCGCGGGCGGCCTCGCCGTTGGACTGCATGTTGTCGCAGGACAGCACGGTGAACGGGGCCAGCCCTGCCCGCCGCCGGACGTCGAGGGCCTCGACGATGTAGCCGAACAGGGTCCGCGGATGGTGCGGGTCGGCGAGGTCGGCGTGTACCGCGGCGTCGGGGACGAACCGGCCGGTGCCGGCGTCGATCCTGTAGGCGTTGCCGGTGATGGTCATTGTGACCAGCCGGGTGCGCTCGTCGGTGAGGACGGCCAGCACTGCCTCCGGGGAGTCCGGGGCGAAGAGGTAGTCGATCAGCGAGCCGATCACGCGGGCGTGCTCGCCGGCGCTGCTGCGCTCCACCACGGTGTACAGGTGGTCCTGCGGCTGAAGGGCATCGCGCATCTGCGGTGAGCGCAGCCCAACGCCGACGACGCCCCAGTCGGTACAGCCGGACTCGGCCAGGTCGTCGAGGTAGACCAGCTGGTGCGCCCGGTGGAACCCGCCCACGCTGAAGTGGACGACTGCGGGGGTGAGCGCGGCCCGGTCGTAGGTGGGCACGCGGACGTTGGCCGCGTGGTGGGGGAGCGTCAGCTCGGACAGCGAGGCCGCCGCGGAGGCGGTGGGGGCGCCGGTGGGGTCGGTGCCGTGCTGGGCGAGCTGTTCCATCGACGTCCTCCTGTCAGCCGTTCAACGCTCCGCGTGCACGGATGTGCCCATTCCCTGCACCCGGGCGGCGGTGGCCTGTCGGATGCCGCCTGCCGAACAGGTGACGCCCGCTGCCGGAGACGAGCTCCACCGGGGGCTCGGGCCGGACGACAGGGGAGTGTCGTCGGCCTCGTGCCCGCCGGGAGCGCGCTGTCGGCGCGGACGTACGCAGGCGGCGCTACTGCTCAACGCCGGACAGGTGTGATGCCCGGAACGGTCGTTGGGCAAACCCGCGGTGATCATGAACATACGGGTCGGGACCGGTCGTTGGCCAGCGTGCGCCGCACCGTGCTCCCTACGGGTGTGGCACAGCTCGCTCTCCCGGGGCATCAGGTGTCGCGCGCTAGGATCGGCGCCGTGACCGGCGGACTCCTGCTTCCCCAGCCGTGCTGATCTGACCTGGAGCAGACCAGCACGGCGACCCCTCCTGTGTGAGGGGTCTTTTTCTGTCCGCCGCCAGATCCTTCCCGTGGGAGCACCGACGATGAGCCAGACGGCCAGCCAGCACACCGAGCCCACCGCCGACGGGGTGCCGCCACACCGGTACACCCCCGCGCTGGCGCAGCAGATCGAGCTCGCCTGGCAGGACCGGTGGGAGGCCGAGGGCACGTTCCACACGCCCAACCCGGTCGGCCGGCTGAGCGAGGGCTTCGACCGGGTGGCAGACCGGCCCAAGGCCTTCCTGATGGACATGTTCCCGTACCCCTCCGGTGCCGGGCTGCACGTCGGGCACCCGCTGGGCTACCTGGGCACCGACGTCACCAGCCGCTTCCTGCGGATGGACGGGCACAACGTCCTGCACCCGATGGGGTACGACGCCTTCGGCCTGCCCGCCGAGCAGTTCGCCGTGCAGACCGGCCAGCACCCGCGGGTCACCACCGAGGCCAACATCGCCGCGATCAGTGCCCAGCTGCGCCGGCTGGGTGTCGACCACGACACCCGCCGCACCTTCGCCACGATCGACCCGGGCTACTACAAGTGGACCCAGTGGATCTTCCGGCAGATCTTCGAGGCCTGGTTCGACGAGTCCGCCGACGGCGGTCGGGGCAGGGCCCGGCCGATCCCCGAGCTGGTCGCCGAGCTGGACGCCGGCACCCGGCAGCCCGCTGCGGGCACGCTGCCCGAGGGGCGCGGCTGGGCCGAGCTGTCCGACGTGGAGCGCCGGCGGGTCGTCGACGCGCACCGGCTGGCCTACCGGCACCAGGCGCCGGTGAACTGGTGCCCCGGGCTGGGCACGGTGCTGTCCAACGAGGAGGTCACCCCGGACGGCAGGTCCGAGCGGGGCAACTTCCCGGTGTTCCGCCGTCCGCTGACCCAGTGGATGATGCGGATCACCTCCTACGCCGAGCGGCTGCTGACCGACCTGGACCGGCTGGACTGGTCGGACTCCCTGAAGCAGATGCAGCGCAACTGGATCGGCCGGTCGACCGGCGCCCGGGTGCGGTTCGCCACCGGCGCTGAGTCCATCGAGGTGTTCACCACCCGGCCGGACACCCTGTTCGGCGCCACCTACCTGGTGCTGGCTCCCGAGCACCCGCTGGTCGGCACGCTGACCGCCGGCCAGTGGCCCGAGGGCACCGACCCCCGGTGGACCGCCGGCGCGTCCACCCCGGCCGAGGCCGTCGCCGCCTACCAGCGGCAGGCCTCCCGCCGCTCGGAGCTGGACCGGCAGGCCGAGGGCCGGGAGAAGACCGGGGTCTGGCTGGGCGCCACCGCCCGCAACCCGCTGACCGGGGCCGACCTGCCGGTGTTCATCGCCGACTACGTGCTCACCGGCTACGGCACCGGCGCGATCATGGCGGTGCCCGGCGAGGACGCCCGGGACTGGGACTTCGCGCAGGAGTTCGGGCTGCCCGTCGTCCGCACCGTGCAGCCGCCGGCCGACTTCGACGGCGGTGCGTACACCGGCACCGGACCGATGATCAACAGCTCGAACGAGCACCTGTCGCTGGACGGTCTGGACAAGGCCGCCGCCATCGCCCGGGTGACCGAGTGGCTGGTGGCGAAGGGGTCCGGCGAGGCGACCACGACCTACAAGTTGCGCGACTGGCTGTTCAGCCGGCAGCGGTACTGGGGCGAGCCGTTCCCGGTGGTCTACGCCGTCGACGGTGACGACGCCGACCTGCCGGTCGCCGTCCCGGAGTCGATGCTGCCGGTGCTGCTGCCCGAGGTCGACGACTACTCGCCCAAGACGTTCGCCGACGACGACGCCGACTCCAAGCCCGAGCCGCCGCTGTCCCGGGCCACCGAGTGGACGACGGTCACCCTGGACCTGGGCGACGGCCCTCGCCGGTACCGCCGCGAGACCAACACCATGCCCAACTGGGCCGGCTCGTGCTGGTACTACCTGCGCTACCTGGACCCGGGCAACGACGAGCGGTTCGTCGACCCGGAGCTGGAGGCCTACTGGATGGGCCCGCGGGAGGCCGGTGACGTCGGCGGCGTCGACCTGTACGTCGGTGGGGTCGAGCACGCCGTGCTGCACCTGCTGTACGCCCGGTTCTGGCACAAGGTGCTGTTCGACCTGGGTCACGTCTCCAGCGAGGAGCCGTTCCGCCGGCTGGTCAACCAGGGCTACATCTCCGCCTTCGCCTACACCGACGCCCGCGGGTTCTACGTGCCCGCCGCCGAGGTGGTGGAGAAGGACGGCCAGTTCCTCTACCAGGGGGAGCCGGTCAGCCGGGAGTACGGGAAGATCGGCAAGAGCCTGAAGAACATGGTCACGCCGGACGAGATGATCGGGCAGTACGGGGCCGACACGTTCCGGGTCTACGAGATGTCGACCGGGCCGCTGGACCAGTCCCGCCCGTGGGAGACGAAGGCCGTGGTCGGCTCGCAGCGGCTGCTGCAGCGGGTCTGGCGGGTCGTGGTCGACGAGGAGTCCGGCGCGGTGCGCGCCGGCGACGTCGAGCCGGACGACGAGACCTCGCGCGCCCTCCACCGGGCGATCGAGGCCGTGCGCGACGGCATGACGACCCTGCGGTTCAACATCGCCATCGCCCGGATCACCGAGCTGACCAACCACCTGACCTCGGCCTGCCCGCCGGGGACGCCGGTGCCGCGCTCGGTCGCCGAGTCGCTGGTGCTGCTGGTCGCGCCGCTGGCCCCGCACCTGGCCGAGGAGCTGTGGGCCCGGCTGGGGCACTCCGACTCCGTGGCCTGGGCGTCCTTCCCGGTGGCCGACCCGCAGTGGCTGGTCGACGAGACGGTGCAGGTCGCCGTCCAGGTCAACGGCAAGGTGCGGGCCCAGGTGGCCGTACCGGCCGACGCGGACGCCGCGGCGCTGGAGGCGGCGGCCCGGGCGGACGAGCGGATCGCCGGCTACCTGGACGGCGCGACCGTGCGCAGGGTGGTCGCGGTGCCGGGCCGGCTGGTCAACTTCGTCCTGGGCTGACCGCCGCGCGGGGTGTCAGCGCTGATCAGGTGACCTGATCAGGGACCGTCCTACCGCATCAACGCTGGTGGGGGAGGACGGTCAGTGATCAGGTGACCTGATCACTGTCGGGCGGCGGGGGTGATGCGGATCATCGTCTGGCGTTCCCGCCCGCGGTGCGTGAACCGCGCCGCGATGCGGGAGGTGCCGTAGGTGATCCGCCACTGCCAGCCGTAGCGCCGGGCGAGGGCAGCCCGCGCACCGGGCCACTCGGACGGCTCGAGGAACTCGGCGAGACCGTCGACCGCCGGACCCTCGAGCCGGCCCCGCATGTCGCAGGGGGCGACGGTGACCCGGCTGGTGTGCCGCAGCCGCTTCACCTTGCCGGAGTCCGCCCGGGTCCAGACCACCAGAGAAAGGACCTCGTCCCCCTCCCCCCTCGCCCGCTCGGAGCGAGCCTCTGGACGAGGCCCGACCGGCGCCGCCCAGACCGGGGTGGGCACGGCCTCGCCGGTGCGCCGGAAGGTGGTCAGGCTGACGTACCGGCTGGTGGGGAGACTGGTCATGCCACCGCGGTGCGGGTCAGCGCGCGGCGCATCGCGGCCTCGACCGGGTCGATGACCTCGGCGACGGTCACGTCCCGGTCGAGCTCGACGCTCAGGGAGGTGGCCCCGGCGTCGGGGATCCCGCACGGGACCATGTTCGTGAAGGCGGCCATGTCCGGGTCGCAGTTGAGCGCGAACCCGTGCATCGTCACGCCCCGGGCGACCCGGACGCCGATCGCGGCGATCTTCCGGTCGGGGCCGCGCTCGTCGGCCCGGACCCACACGCCGCTGCGCCCCTCGACCTGTTCGGTGGCCAGGCCGAAGCTGCCGCAGACCTCCATCAGGGCGCGCTCCAGCCGGCGCACGTGGGCCACCACGTCGACCGGGTCGGGGAGCGCGATGATCGGGTACCCGACCAGCTGACCGGGCCCGTGCCAGGTGATCTTGCCGCCGCGGTCGACGTCGATGACCGGGGTGCCGTCGAACGGTCGCTCGTGCGGCTCGGTGCGCTTGCCGGCGGTGTAGACCGGCGGGTGCTCGAGCAGCAGCATCGTGTCCGGACCGGTGCCGGCGACGCGCTGCTCGTGCAGGTCGCGCTGCTGCGCCCAGGCCTGCTCGTAGGGGACCAGACCCGCCCGGACGACCACCAGCTCGCTCATGCCGCCGAGCCTATGCCGCCGACGTGCGGAGCCGCTGCTGACCGCCGATCAGGACGGCGGCGCCCCGAGCCACCGGAGCACGGCGCGCGCGGTCCGGGACCCGCTGGCCATCGCACCCTGGATGGACGGGGTGTCCCGGTGGTCTCCGCAGACGAAGAGCCCACCGCCCAGGTCGACCGGGCGACGGTGTTGCAGCGGGGGAGTGGCCGCCGGCTGTGCTCCGGTGACGGTGACGGTGGTGAGGTGGGTCAGCTCGGTGGTGGGGACACCGTGCAGGCGCGCCACCTCCTCCCGGACGTCGGGCTCCCGGGTCGGCGCCAGGGTCGAGCTGGCGACCAGCGCCCGGCCGTCGGGGCTGTAGGCCGGTTGTGCGTCCGAGACCACCGCGCTGTTCACCAGCCGCCCACCGGGCTGCCCCAGCACGATCAGCGGTGCCGACCAGGGCGACTCCGGCAGCACGTGCAGGTGCGTGGTCACCTGCCGGGGTGCCGACGCCCCGATCCCGGGGAGCAGGACCGCCGCGGTGTCGGGGTCGGTCGCCACCACTTCCGCGTCGGCGGCCGTGGTCCCGGCGTCGGTGTGCACGGCCCCGCCCTCGACCCCCGTCGCACGGACGCCGAGGTGCACGCGGTCGGCGGGCAGCCGGCCGGCGAGCTGCTCGCCGATCGCCTGCATCCCGCCGGCGGGCAGACCGACCCGGCCCCGAACGAAGCTGCGCCAGACCAGGTCCAGGTAACGGCTGGAGGTCTCCAGGCGGTCCTCCAGCAGGACGCCGGCCAGGAACGGCCGCAGGAACACCTCGAGCGCCTGCTCGCCGAGCCCTGCGGCGCGGAGGGCCTCGGCGGCGGTGCGTTCGCGCGCCTCCAGCAGCCGGGACACCGGTGCGTAGCCGGCCCGCGCGGAGAAGGCGGCGAGCGCGGCCTGCCGAACCGGCCCACCCAGCGGTGCCCGCAGCGTGTCCACGACGGTGCCCGGGTGCTGGCGGGGGTCGACGACCCGGTGGGCGCGCCCGTCCACGCGGACCACCGCGCCGGTCCAGAACCAGCCCAGGTCGAGCGCCGGCAGGTCGAGGTCGGCGGCCCGGGGGTAGCCGGTGTTGAACACCTGGAAGCCGCGGTCGACCAGGAAGCCGTCGATCCGGGCGGTCGACAGCCGGCCGCCCGGGTGCTGGGCGGCGTCGAGCAGGTGGACGTCGCGGCCGGCCGCCGCCAGCCGGGTGGCGGCGCTGAGCCCCGCCAGCCCTGCACCGACCACGACGACCTCGGCACGTGGCGGCGGTGGCATGGGTCCGAACCTAAGCGGTCCGGGGTGACCCGTCCTGCCCACCGCCGCAGCTGTGGACGGACCCGTGGCCTGTGGACGGCCCCAGCGGGGGACCGGCCATCGGCCCTACCGTCCCGGCATGCGTGCGCAGCCCTCCCCGTCGGCGGCCCCGGTCGTGCCCGGCTACGTGCTCGAGGAGCTCCTGGGCCGGGGTGGCTCCGGCCAGGTGTGGCGGGCGCGGCCACGGTCGGGCGGGCCGCCGGTGGCGGTCAAGGTGCTGGTGCGGGGCGATCCGGAACGGCAGGAGCGCGAGGCAGGGCTGCTCGGTGAGCTCGACCACCCGCACCTGGTGCGGCTGCACCACGTCGTCCGTCGCGAGGTGCGCGACGGCCCGGCCCAGGTGGCGCTGGTGCTCGACCTGCTCGCCGGCGGCAGCCTGGCGGCCCTGCTGGCCCGGCGGGGGCGGCTGCGCCCCGGAGAGGTGGTCACCACGGTGGCCCCGGTGGCGGCTGCACTGGCCCACGCCCACGAACGGGGCGTCGTGCACGGCGACCTGTCGCCGGGCAATGTCGTGTTCACGGAGGAGGGCCGCCCGGTGCTCACCGACCTGGGCACCGCCCGGTTGGTCGGCGACGTCGCGCGGGCCGAGGTGACCCCGGCGTACGTCGACCCGGTGGTGGCCCGCGGCGGTGCGCCGGGGCCGGCGTCGGACGTCTTCGGTGTCGCTGCCGCGGCCTTCCACGCGCTGACGGGGGTCGCTCCCTGGAACGCCGCCGACCCCGCGGGCACGTTCGCGGTCGCAGCTGGCGGTCACCTGCCCGATCTCGCCCTCCTGGCCCCCGATGCGCCCGACGAGCTGGTGCGCGTGGTCCTCCGCGGGCTGTCGGCCGAACCGCACCTGCGAGGGTCCGCCGCGGCGTTCGCCCTCGACCTCCGGCACTCCTGCCGGCCGGAGCCGGTCCGGCTCCCGGTGGCCGGCGTGCCCGACGGCGAGCTCGGGGCCACCGGGCGGGGCCCACGGACCGAGCTGACCCACCAGGTGCCGGGCCGGCGACCCCGCGCCGCCCATGCCGTGCCGGCTCCCGAGGGGCGATGGGCGCAGCTCCGGGTGCGGTTCGGTGACCGGGTCGCCGTCGCCCGAGGAGGCAGTGAGGTGGGCGTGCGTCCCCTGGTCCGCGGCGCGCTCCGGCGGACGGCGACGGCTGCCCTCGTGCTCACCGCCCTCGCTGCGGCACTGGCCGGTGCGACCTGGCTCGGGGCGAGCTGGGGTGGGTCGGGGGGTGACCCGGTGCCCGCTGCGGGCCGAACTGCGGCGAGCAGCGTCCCCCCGCCGGCGGCGACACCGACGGCCCCGGACGATCCGGTGGAGGCCGGGAAGGCCAGGGAGGCATCGCCGGCCGACCGGTCGGCGACGCCGGTGGCGGACGACGAGTGGGCTGCGGTGCTCAGCGACCTCTACGGACGGCGGAGCGCTGCCTTCACCGACGCGGACCCGGCGGCGCTGGCGGAGGTGCACGCGCCCGGCAGCGCGTCGCTGTCCCGCGACACCGATCAGGTGCAGCAGCTGGTCGCGGCCGGCCAGCGGCTCGACGGCTTCGCGCCCCGGCTGGTCCGCCTCGTCGAGGTGACGGCCTCCGGGCCGACCCGGTTCGACGTGGAGCTGGTCGACGAGCTGCCGGCCTACCGGGTGGTGCGCGCCGGCGTGCCCGACGGCGCGGTGGTCGCCGAGGTGCCTGCCCGGGGTGCGGCGCCCGTGCAGATGGTCGTGGAGCGCACGGCGTCGGGTTGGCGGATCGCCGATGCCCGGCTGGGCGGGTGAGGGGTCAGCGGGCGGCGACGGCGGCCCGCAGCGCCGCCCGGAGGTCCTCGTGCGTGAACCGGAACCCGGCCGACCGCAGGACGTCGGGGACGGCGCGCTGCCCGGCCAGCACGCCGACGTCGGCGAACTCGCCGAGGGCCAGTCCCAGGGCGAACCCGGGCACGGTGAACAGGGCGGGCCGGTGCACGACCTCGGCGAGCGCGGCGGTGAACTCCGCGTTGGTGGCCGGACTGGGGGCTGTGAGGTTGACCGGGCCGGACACCGGCGCGGTGAGCAGGAACCTGATCGCGTCGACCTCGTCCTGCAGGCTGATCCAGGGCATGTACTGCTGGCCCGAGGCGAGCTTGCCGCCCAGGCCGAGGCGGAACAGGGGGAGCAGCCGACCCAGCAACCCGCCGTGGCCGAGCACCAGCCCGGTGCGCAGGGTCGCCACCCGAACCCCGGCGGCGGCGGCGGGTGCGGTCGCCGCCTCCCAGGCGACGCAGACCCGGGCCAGGAAGTCGTCGCCGGCCGGCACGGTCTCGTCGACCACCCGTTCGCCGGTGTCGCCGTACCAGCCGACGGCGGACGCCGAGAGCAGCACCCGGTCACGACCGGGCTCGGCTCCGGCCGCCTCGATGAGGGCCTGGCTCACCGTGGTCGTGCTGTCGACCCGGCTGGCCAGCACCTGCTGCTTGTGCTTCTCCGTCCAGCGCCGGTCCCCGACCCCGACGCCGGCGAGGTTGACCACGGCGTCCACGTCGTGGAGGAGGCCGTCGGGGAAGCGGTGGTGTGCCGGCTCCCAGCGGTGCTCGTCCGCGGTGCGCGGGGTGCGGCGCACCAGGCGCAGCACCTCGTGCCCGTCGGCCACCAGCGACCGGACGAGCGCAGATCCGATCAACCCGGAGGACCCCGTGACGGCCACCTTCATCGAGTGCTCCTTCGGGTCGGTACGGGGACGTGCACCAGCGGAGACGACGAAGGGCCCCGGCCGAAGCCGGGGCCCTTCATCGGTGGATCAGGAGATGCCCAGGTCGCCCTGGAACTGCCCGCCCTCGAGCCGCTCCCGCACCGTGGTGAGGAACCGGGCGGCGTCCGCGCCGTCGACGATCCGGTGGTCGTAGCTCAGCGCCAGGTAGACCATCGACCGGACGGCGATCACCTCGCCGAGCTCCGGGTCCTGCACCACCACGGGGCGCTTGACCACCGAGCCGACGCCCAGGATGGCGACCTGGGGCTGGTTGATGATCGGGGTGTCGAACAGCGCGCCCCGGCTGCCGGTGTTGGTCAGCGTGAACGTCCCGCCGCCCAGCTCGTCCGGCGTGACCTTGTTGGTGCGGGTCCGCTCGGCCAGGTCGGCGATCTTCCGGGCGATGCCGGGCACGTTCAGGTCGCCGGCACCGCGGATCACCGGCACCAGCAGGCCGCGCTCGGTGTCCACGGCGATGCCCAGGTTCTCGGCGTCGTGGTAGGTGACCGTCCCGGCCTCGAGGTCGACCGAGGAGTTGACCACCGGGTGGGCCTTGAGGGCCTCGACCGCGGCCTTGGCGAAGAACGGCAGGAACGACAGCTTGACGCCCTCCCGGGCGGCGAAGTCGTTCTTCACCTGGTTGCGCAGGTTCGCGATCCGGGTGACGTCCGCCTCGACCACGGTGGTGAGCTGCGCACTGATCTGCAGCGACTCGAGCATCCGCTTGGCGATGACGGTGCGCAGCCGGGAGAGCTTCTCCGTGTTGCCGCGCAGCGAGGAGTCCGGGGTCGCGGCCGGCGAGGGGGTGCGGGCGCCGCCGGAGGAGGCGGCAGCGGGCGCGGCGGCCGGCTTCTTGGACTCCTCGGCGGCGGCGAGGACGTCCTGCTTGCGGATCCGGCCGCCGACGCCGGTGCCGGTGACCGAGGACAGGTCGACGCCCTGCTCGGCAGCCAGCCGGCGCACCAGCGGGGTGACGTAGGCGCCGCCGCCGTCGGGTGCCGGGGCGGGCGCGGGCTTCGAGGCCGGTGCGACCGCCTCGGCGGGAGACGGCTGGTCGGTGGGCGACTGGGTCGGCATGCTGCCGCCCGACCCGTAGTCGGCACCCGGCTGGCCGCTGTCGGTGTTGGCCTCCGCCGGGGTCGGCTGGTCAGCCTTCGGGGCCGCCTTCTGCTTCGGCTCCTCCTTCGGAGCCGGCTTCTCCTCGGCGGCGGGCTCCGCCTTCGGCTCGGCCTTCGGCGCGGACTCGGCCGTCGCCGAACCGCCACCGGAGCCACCGATGACCGCCAGCTCGGCGCCGACCTCCACGGTCTCGTCCTCGGACACGACGATCTTGGTGAGCACACCGGCGACAGGGGAGGGGATCTCGGTGTCGACCTTGTCGGTGGAGACCTCCAGGAGGGGCTCGTCGACCTCGACCTGGTCACCCTCCTGCTTCAGCCAGCGGGTGACCGTGCCCTCGGTGACGCTCTCGCCCAGCGCCGGCATGGTCACCGAGGTGCCCTCGCCGCCACCGGAACCGCCGGAGTCGCCGCCCTGCTCGGCCGCTGCGGGGGCCGGCTCCTCGGCCGGCTCCTCCTGAGCCGGCTCCTCCTGGGCGGGCTCCTCCTGGGCGGGCTCCTCGTCGGCCGAGGACTCCTGGGCCGGGGCGTCCTCCGCCGGGGCGCCGGCATCGCCGCCGTCCTCGCCACCGATGACGGCCAGCTCGGCGCCGACCTCCACGGTCTCGTCCTCGGACACGACGATCTTGGTGAGCACGCCCGCCGCGGGGGAGGGGATCTCGGTGTCCACCTTGTCGGTGGACACCTCCAGGAGGGGCTCGTCGACCTCGACCTGGTCACCCTCCTGCTTCAGCCAGCGGGTGACCGTGCCCTCGGTGACGCTCTCGCCCAGGGCGGGCATGGTGACGGACGTCGGCATCGAAGGCAGGTCTCCTCAGGTCGTGGGGTGGTGCTGAGCGGGTGGTGCGGATGGAGCGGTCGTGCTGAGCAGGTGGTGTCAGTTGTGCGCGTGCAGCGGCTTGCCGGCCAGGACCAGCGCCGCCTCGCCGAGGGCCTCGCTCAGCGTCGGGTGCGGGTGGATCAGCTGGGCGACCTCCTCCGGCAGGGCCTCCCAGTTGTAGACCAGCTGGGCCTCGGCGATCATGTCGCCGACCCGGCTGCCGACCATGTGCACGCCGACGACCGGCCCGTTGCCGGCGACGCGGATCAGCTTGACCGCGCCCGCCGTCTTCAGGATCGCGGCCCGGCCGTTGCCGGCCAGGTCGTAGGTGGCGACCTCGACCTCGCCGTGCTTCTCCTTGGCCTGGGCCTCGGTCAGGCCGACGGAGGCGACCTCGGGCTCGGAGTAGGTGACCCGCGGGACACCCGCGTAGTCGATCGGCACGACCGGCAGGCCGGCGAGGCGCTCGGCCACCAGGATCCCCTCGCCGAAGCCCACGTGCGCCAGCTGCAGGGTCGGGATCAGGTCACCGACGGCGGAGATGGTCGGCACGTTGGTCTGGCAGTACTCGTCGACCAGGACGTAGCCACGGTCCATGGCGACGCCGGCCTCCTCGTAACCCAGGCCCTCGCTGACCGGGCCACGGCCCACCGCGACGAGCACGAGCTCGGCCTCGTAGTCCTTGCCGTTCTCCAGGGAGACCTTCACGCCGTCGGCGGTGGTCTGCACCTTGGCCACCCGGCTGCCCAGGGAGAAGTCGATCTTGCGGCGGCGGAAGGCGCGCTCCAGCAGCTTGGAGGACGACTCGTCCTCCAGCGGCACGAGGTGGGGCAGGCCCTCGACGATGGTCACGTCGACGCCGAAGGACTTCCAGGCGCTGGCGAACTCGCAGCCGATGACGCCGCCGCCGAGGATGATCGCCGACGTCGGCACCCGGTCGAGCTTCAGCGCGTGGTCGCTGGTGATGACCTTGGTGCCGTCGATCTCGATGCCGGGCAGGGAGCGGGCGTAGGACCCGGTGGCCAGCAGCACGTGCTTGCCCTCGAAGGTCTCGTCGCCGACCTGGACGGCGGTGGGGGAGACCAGTCGGCCCTCGCCGCTCACGTACTTGATGCCGCGGCTCTTGATCAGGCCCTGCAGGCCCTTGTGGTTCTTGGAGATGACGCCGTCCTTGTAGGCGTTCACCCCGTCCATGTCGATGCCCGAAAGGGTCGACTTGACGCCGAACTGCTCACCCTCGCGGGCGTTGTCGGCGACCTCGGCGGTGTGCAGCAGGGCCTTGGTGGGGATGCAGCCGCGGTGCAGGCAGGTGCCGCCCACCTTGTCCCGCTCGATCAGGACGACGGACATGCCGAGTTCGGCGGCCCGCAGTGCGGCGGCGTAGCCACCCGAGCCACCACCGAGGATGACCAGGTCAGCGGGGGTGGTCGGTGCGCTCACGGCTGCTCCTCAGTGCTGGGTGGCCCGGAGCTGCTCCGGGCACGGCGATCCTGCGCGTGCCCATCCTGCCACTCCCGGGAACGGCGCGTTCGGATGCTCCGTTGCTCTTTGCAAGAGCGTCGCGGTGCAGTCCGCGGCAGGCGAGGACGGGGCCAGTGCGATGGGGCTGATCGACCGGCTGCGGAGCCGCAGGGCGAGGGGCGCCGCAGGGGACGGTCGGGGCCGGCGCGGCACGCTCGACCGCCCGTCGGGGTCGGCGGACCTCAGCCACCTGGAGCAGTTCGTCGCCACCCGGCGCGGCGTGGAGGGGTACGTCGAGCCCCGTACCGCGGTGACCGAGACGACGATCCTGCTGGTCGCCGCCGACGGGGAGTGGACGCGGCGACGGATCGACGGCCCGGACACCGCCCGCAAGCTGCCCACCTTCGGCCAGGGCCCGTTCCCGGTCGTCGCCGTGGCCGGGCTGGGCGCCCCGCAGGCCGACGGCTCGTACTCGGCGGAGGCGGTCCGCCGGGCCGCCGGTGCCGCCAGCCGCGCG
>NZ_JAAKGN010000110.1:0-16288 GCF_011039295.1 Modestobacter sp. KNN46-3
GACGGGGGTCATCGAGCTCCTCGGGTGCGGTCGGCCGGGTCGTCCGGCCGGGCAACGCGAACGCTAGGGAGGAGCCGTTTCGGGACGGACGCGGCGACGTGACCCGCACGGAACAACGGCCGCACCGGCCCGGTGGCACCGGTGTGAGGGCCAGGACACGCGTTCGACCCCGCCGGCGAGGCGGGTAAGGACGGCCAGGTGGGTCAGACGGCCGGGTGGGTCAGACGGCCAGGTGGGTCAGACGGCCAGGCGGTAGCCGCGCTTGACCACGGTCTGCACCACCGGCGCGCCCAGGGCGGCGCGCAGCCGGGTCACGGCCATCTCCACGGCGTGCGCGTCGCCGCCACCGGAGAGCTCGCTCAGCAGGTCGGCGCGGGAGACGACGACGCCGGGACGCCGGGCCAGGGCACGCAGCACCGCCATCGGTCCCGGCGCCAGCTCCACGAGCCGGCCGTCCAGGACGACGGCGTGCCCACGGACCTGCAGGCTGTGCGGACCGGAGTGCAGCACCGGGTGCCGGGCCGGCAGCTCGGCGACGACCGAGCGGGCCAGCGCACCGAGCCGGGCCCGTTCGGGCTGGACGGACCGGACGCCGGCGGCCTCGAGCGGAGCAGCGGTGACCGGGCCGACGGCGACCGGGAGCACGGCGTCGGTGAGGGCACTGAGGACGCCGGAGTACACGCCCTCCTCCTCGGCCACCTGCAGCAGGCTGGCGGCGGCCGGTGCGCTGGTGAAGGTGACCGCGTCGACGGCGCGCGCGGCGATCACCGCGACCAGGCGGCGCAGCGGCGCGGTGTCCTCGGGCAGCACCCAGCGGTAGACCGGCACCCTGATCACCTCGGCGCCGGCCCGCACAAGCCCGGCGACGAGCTCGGGCAGCGGGTCGCCGTGCAGCTGGACGGCGATCCGGCGGCCGGGCAGCGGGCCCTCGGCCCCGGACAGCAGGTGCGACAGCACCTCGGCCGAGCTCTCCGACTCCGGTGACCAGGCGTCGACCAGGCCGGCCCCGCGGATCGCGCCGCGGGCCTTCGGTCCACGGGCCAGCACCCGGGCGGTGGCCAGGTGCTCGCGGAGCGGCAGGTCCCACGCCTCGGCGGCCTCCAGCCAGCCGCGGAAGCCGACCCCGGTGGTGGCCACGACCAGGTCGACCGGTGCGGCCAGCACCTCCCGGGTGGCGGTGACCAGGTCGGCGTCGTCGGACAGCGGCACGATCCGGATCGCCGGGGCGTACAGCACCCGGGCGCCCCGGCGGTCCAGCAGGGCACCCAGCTCCTCGCTGCGGCGGGCCGCGGTGACCGCGACCGTGTAGCCGGCCAGCGGCAGCAGGTCCGGCACCGGGGGCTCTCCGGCAGGGCTGGCCACGGGGTGGTCGAGCTGGCTGTCGGTCACCTGTCCATGGTGCGTCCTCGGTGTTCCATCCGTGTGACGTGCTGCCCCACACCTCGGACGTCCGGAGTGTCGGAGGCGCCGGCCGCCGCCCCCACCTGCACGTCTGCGCCGCGCCCGCTGGAGCGGGCAGGATGGTGACGTGCCCGCCGATCCCACGCCCTCCCCGGTCTCCGCCGTCCCGCGCCGGCTGCGGGTGATCACCGCGCTGATGGCGGCCGGCCTGGTGCTCGTCATGAGCGTGGTCGCCGTCCTGCTGAAGGAGTCGACCACCGGCGTGGTGTCCTTCCGGACCGCCGACCAGGTCGCCATGGTGGGGCTGGGCATCGCGATGGGGGCCGGGGTGATGCTGCTGGGCCGGTCCCGGGTCGACGCCGACGCCGACGGGGTGCGGATCCGCAACGTCGTCATCAACCACGAGGTGCCCTGGTCGGCAGTGCACGCGGTCCGCTTCGACCAGCACTCGCCGTGGGCGAGCCTGCTGCTGGGCAACGACGACGAGGTGGCCATCGGAGCCGTCCAGGCAGCTGACGGGGAGCGGGCGCTGACCGCCGTCCGGGGGCTCCGGGCGCTGCTCGCCGACCACCAGGCGCGGAACCCGGTGCCGCAGGAGGAGCTGCTGTACCCCCGGGAATGACGGCGGGGGCCCGGGCGCTGTATTGTGGGCGAGCCTCCCCCCGCTACATCGAGGCGCAAGAACCACAGCGGCCGCGGTCTGCAGAGACCGATGCCGCTGACCAAAGAGGAGCCCGCTCCCACCTGGCGCCGTACAGGCGCCCAGGTCCCCGGTTCGCGCAGGTCGGCCCCGGCCGGCTCGCGCGGCCGCACGAGCACCCCCGCCCCGGGGTGCCCGCTGCGGCGACCCGGCGAGTGGGCCCCGTGAGCACCAGCTCACGGGGCCTTTCTGCGTCGGAGCCCGGGACGGGTGCGACTCCTCCCCGCAGCAGCAGAGGAGAGGCCATCACCGAGCCCCGCATCAACGACCGTATCCGCGTCCCCGAGGTCCGCCTGGTCGGACCGGAGGGCGAGCAGGTCGGCATCGTGCCGATCGGCGAGGCGCTGCGCCTGGCCCAGGACTCCGAGCTCGACCTGGTCGAGGTCGCGCCCATGGCCCGGCCCCCCGTCGTCAAGCTCATGGACTACGGGAAGTTCAAGTACGAAGCCGCGCAGAAGGCCCGTGAGGCCCGGCGGAACCAGGCGCTCACCGTCATCAAGGAGATGCGGCTGCGCCTCAAGATCGACCCGCACGACTACGAGACCAAGAAGGGCCACGTCGAGCGCTTCCTCAAGGGCGGCGACAAGGTCAAGATCACCGTGATGTTCCGCGGTCGCGAGCAGTCCCGCCCCGAGATGGGCTACAAGCTGCTGCAGCGGCTGGCCGGCGACGTCGCCGACCTCGGGGTGGTGGAGTCCAACCCGAAGCAGGACGGCCGGAACATGGTCATGGTGATCGCGCCGCACCGGAACCAGGCGGCGACCGACGACGCGCGGCGCTCCGCCAAGGCCGAGAAGCAGGCGGCATCCGGCGAGCAGGCCCCCCCGGCCTGAGCCGGGAGCGGGCCCCGCACCACCGAGACGGCCCGCGCCGGGAGCAGCCCCCTGCTCCCGGCGCGGACAGACACGCAGACGAGGACGAGGACATGCCGAAGAACAAGACCCACAAGGGCGCGGCCAAGCGCATCCGCGTCACGGGCACCGGGAAGCTGGTGCGTGAGCACACGAACAACCAGCACAAGTTCGAGCACAAGTCCTCGAGCCGGAAGCGCCGAATCAGCGGCATCGAGGCGCTCTCCCCGGCGGACAACAGCCGGATGAAGAAGCTCCTCGGTCTCTGACCGTCCCCTTCCGTAACCAGCAGACAGGAGCTCTCACGTGGCACGCGTGAAGCGGGCGGTCAACGCCCAGAAGAAGCGCCGTACGACCCTCGAGGCAGCCAGCGGTTACCGTGGCCAGCGCTCGCGGCTGTACCGCAAGGCCAAGGAGCAGATCCTCCACTCGGCCACCTACAACTACCGCGACCGCAAGGTCCGCAAGGGTGACTTCCGCAAGCTGTGGATCACCCGGATCAACGCCGCGGCCCGGCAGAACGACATGACCTACAACCGGTTCATGCAGGGCCTCAAGCTGGCCGGCATCGAGCTGGACCGTCGTGTCCTGGCCGAGCTCGCCGTAAACGAGCCCGCCACCTTCGCCACCCTGGTGGAGTCCGCCCGGGCCGCACTCGCCGCGAACCCCGAGGCGGCCGGCGTCCAGGCCCCCACCCAGGCCGCCTGAGCACCCCGTACCACCTGACGACGCCGTCGCCGGTGGGTCCCCGAGACCCACGGGTGGCGGCGTCGTCGTCTGTGCCCACCCGCCGAGAGGAACCCCCGTGCCCGACATGCTGACCGAGCGCTCGGCGCGGATCGCCACCGCTCGCAAGCTCACCCGGCGCAGCGGTCGGGACGACGCCGGCGCCTTCCTCGCCGAGGGGCGGCAGGCGGTCAGCGAGGCACTGGCCGAGGCCCAGGACGACCCGGGCGTCGTCCTCGAGCTGTTCGTCACCGAGGCCGCGGCGGCCGCCCACCGGGACCTGCTGGCCGCCGCCCGGGTGCCCGTGCACGTGGCCACCGACCGAGCGGTCGCCTCGCTGTCGGAGACGGTGACGCCGCAGGGGCTGGTCGCCGTCTGCGCGCTGCGCGACGTGCCGGCCGAGACGCTGGTGACCGACCCACCGCGGCTGGCGGTCGCCCTGGCCGAGCTCGCCGACCCCGGCAACGCCGGCACCGTGCTGCGCACCGCCGACGCCTGCGGCGCCCGCACCGTGGTGTTCGGCGCCGGTTCCGCCGACCCCTACAACGGCAAGGTGGTGCGCAGCAGCGCCGGCAGCCTGTTCCACGTCGACGTCGTGCGCAGCGCACCGCTGGCCGACCTCGTACCGCAGGTGCAGGCCGCCGGGACGACCGTGCTGGCCGCCGACGGTGGGGGAGAGGTGGCCCTGGACGCGGCGGCCCACGACGGGCTGCTCGCCGCGCCGGTGCTGTGGCTGTTCGGCAACGAGGCCCGCGGGCTGGACCCGGCGCTGGCCGCGCTCGCCGACGCGCGGGTGCGCATCCCGATGCGCGGCCGGGCGGAGAGCCTCAACCTGTCGGTGGCCGCCTCGATCTGCCTCTACGCCACCCAGCTCGCCCAGTAAAAGGACCCCGCTGCCCCCCACCACTCGCAAGCTCGTGGCGGCACCCTGCAACGGGGCCGACGGGCGGGGAGCAGGGGCTGTCTATCCGGCCGTGGCCGGGTGCTTGCTGGCGTACATCCGGGCATCGGCCCGGTGCAGCAGCGGGCCGAAGTCGGCGCCCTCGTCCGGGTGCACGCTGATCCCGACGCTGGCCTGCACCTGCACGGTCTGCGTGCACAGCACCACCGGCTCGGTCACCGCCGCCCGCAGCTGCGCGGCCACCTCACCGGCCTCGCGGGCCGCCGTCGCCGGGTCCAGCCCGAGCAGCCCGACGAGGAACTCGTCGCCACCGAGCCGGGCCAGCAGGTCACCGCGGCGCAGCCGGCCGCGCAGCCGGTCGGCGACCACCTGCAGCAACTCGTCCCCGGCCGCGTGGCCCAGGGCGTCGTTGACCGCCTTGAAGCCGTCGAGGTCGAGGAAGAGCAACGCCACCGCCGACCCGTCGAGCCGCGCCTGCCACAGCGCCGACTCCATCCGCTCCTCGAAGCGGCGCCGGTTGGGCAGCGCGGTGAGCGGGTCGGTGTAGGCGAGCTCCTCGATCTGGGCGAGGTGCTGGCGGGTGCGGTCGCGCTCACGGAGCAGCTCCCGGTCCGCGGTCACCCGGCCGGTGACGTCGGTCTGCACGCCGATGTACTGGACGACGTCGCCGGCGGCGTCGAGCACCGGGGCCAGGTGGATCTCGTTCCACCACGGCTCCCGGTCCGGCCCGCGGTGGTTGAGCAGCGTGGCCCGGAACTCCGCGCCCTCCCGGATGGCCTGGCGCATGCGGTCCACCGTGCCCGGGTCGGTGTCCGAGCCCTGGAGGAAGCGGCAGTTGCGGCCCAGCACTTCCCCGGCGGTGAGGCCGGCGAGCTGCTCGAAGGCGGCGTTGACGTAGACCAGCGGCTGGTCCGGCGCCGTCATGTCCGCGATCGTGACGCCGCTGGTCGTCGCCGCCAGGGCGCGGTGCAGGAGCACCTCGTCCGGCGTGCGGCCGACGGAGGCCGCGGCGGCCGGGGCAGCCGTCGGGACGGCGACGTCCGGCACCGTCTCCAGCGGGAGCGGCTCGGCGGCGACCCGCGCGACCAGGGAGACCCCGGCGCGTTCGACCGTCCGCCGGTCGTAGGTGAGGGCGTACTCGTAGCGGCGCTGCATGTCCGGGCCGCCGTCGCCGAGGTCCCGGGCCAGCAGCGCGGCACTGAAGTGCGGGCTCAGCACGACGACGTCCCACTCCCCGCGCACCGGGTCGGCCGACGCGAGGTGGGCGCCGCGCACCCCGGGCAGCGGCTCGACCGGCAGGTCGGCACCGAGCGCGCACACGAAGCCCGTGCGGGCGACCAGGTCCCGGTAGCGGAGCCCGGTCGCGGGGGTGAAGTGCCGGGCCTCCTGGAAGGTGGCGGCGACCACGCAGGTCTCACCGAGCCGCATGGCCTGGCGCTCCAGGTGCTTGCTCAGCTCGATGAGCAGCGCCTTCGGTGCGGTGCGCAGCTGTGTCCCGTCCGGCAGGCAGCTGAACGGGGAGGTCTCCGCGTTGCCGGCCGCGCCGCTCGTGCCGGGCAGTTCCAGCCGGCCGACCTCCCGGTCCGGCACCGCGGTGGCGCCCGGCCGGCCGAAGTGCCAGCCCTGCCCGAGGCTGGCGCCCAGGGCGCGCGCCATGGCCAGGTGGGCCTCGTCCTCGATCCCCTCGGCCAGGATGAGCGCCCCGGTGCGCTCGGCGTAGCCGTTGACCGCGTTCATGATCTCGGCGACCGCCGGGCCGGGCCGCTGCTGGACCAGGCGCAGGTCGAGCTTGACGACGTCGGGACGCAGCAGCGGCATGAAGGCCAGGGACATCGACTCCGCTCCGACGTCGTCCAGCGCGATGCCCCAGCCCACCTCACGGACCCGTTCCACGGCGCGCAGCAGGTCCGCCGGGCGGGTCGCCAGCGCCCGCTCGGTGATCTCCACGACGACCCGCAACCCCGCCGGGGCGGTGGTGGCGATGGCCAGCAGCTCTTCCAGCGGCGCGGACTCCAGCACCTGCGGCTCGACGTTGACGAACACGGTGAGCGGCGGGCCGAGCTCCGCGGCGACCGCACCGCGCAGCGCGGCGGACCGGCACAGTGCGTCCAGCTCGGCGAGCCGGCCGGCCGACCGGGCGGCGGCGAAGAGGGCGTCGGGGGTGTGCAGCGGTCCCTGCGGGCCGCGGGCGAGCGCCTCGTAGGCGACGACGCGGCCGGAGTCCAGCTCCACGATGGGCTGGTAGAGGCTGTGCACGCTGCCGGACGCGAGCACCGCGTCGATGGTCGCAGCAGGGGCGTGGGTCGAGGTCACGAGCGGGGGATCGGCGTCGGCGGGCCCGAACCCACGGGCTGCGGGCCGTGGTACCACCCCTGGGGGTGAGCCCGGGGCCGTCGCCGTGGCGGTGGCGCCCGACCCGGGCGCGCCGAGCCGGTGCGTCCGGGCAGAATGGCCTCCCGTGTCTGGCGCCAACGACCCCTATGACCCCAAGCAGGTCGCCGCGCTGTCCGCGGAGGCCCTCGACGCGGCTGTGCAGGCAGCGATCGATGCCTTCGCCGCCGCCGGTGACCTGGAGGCCCTGGCCGCCGTCCGCCCCGCCCACCTGGGCGATCGCGCGCCGGTGCTGCTGGCCCGCCGCGAGCTCGGCGCCCTGCCCCCGCACGCCCGCTCGGACGCCGGCAAGCGGGTCAACGCCGCCCGCGTCGCGGTCACCGAGGCGCACGCCGCCCGGCTGGCGGTGCTGGAGGCCGAGCGGGACGCGCGGGTCCTCGCCGAGGAGCGTGTCGACGTCACGCTGCCCTGGGACCGTGCCCTGCCCGGCGCCCGGCACCCGCTCACCACGCTGACCGACCGCATCTCCGACGTCTTCGTCGGGATGGGCTACGAGATCGCGGAGGGCCCGGAGCTCGAGGCCGAGTGGCTGAACTTCGACGCGCTGAACACCGGCCCGGACCACCCGGCGCGGTCGCTGGCCGACACCTTCTTCGTCGCGCCCGAGGACTCCGGGCTGGTGCTGCGCACGCACACCAGCCCGGTGCAGGCGCGCACGATGCTCGAGCGCCGGCCGCCGATCTACGTGGTCGCGCCCGGCCGGGTCTACCGCACCGACGAGCTGGACGCCACGCACACCCCGGTCTTCCACCAGGTCGAGGGCCTCGCCGTCGACCGCGGCCTGACCATGGCGCACCTGCGCGGCACGCTGGACCACCTGGCCCGCCAGCTGTTCGGCGCCGACGCGCTGACCCGGTGGCGGCCGCACTTCTTCCCCTTCACCGAGCCGTCGGCGGAGTTCGACGTCTGGTTCCCCGAGCACCGGGACGGGCCGCGCTGGGTGGAGTGGGGCGGCTGCGGGATGGTCAACCCGCGGGTGCTGGTCGCCTGCGGCATCGACCCCGAGGAGTACACCGGCTTCGCCTTCGGGATGGGCATCGAGCGGGCGCTGCAGTTCCGCTCCGGGGTCGGCGACATGCGCGACATCGTCGAGGGCGACGTCCGCTTCACGAGTGCGTTCGGAGTTGAGCAGTGAAGGTCCCCGTCAGCTGGCTGAGCGAGCACGTCGACATCCCCGCGGGGACGACGGTCGAGGAGCTGGACGAGGCGTTCGTCCGGCTCGGCTTCGAGGTCGAGGAGGTGCTCCGGCCACCGGTCACCACCGGCCCGCTCGTGGTCGGCCGGGTGCTGGAGATCGAGGAGCTCACCGGCTTCAAGAAGCCGATCCGGTACTGCCAGGTCGACGTCGGGGAGGAGACGCCCCGCGGCATCGTCTGCGGCGCGCGCAACTTCGCGGTCGGCGACCTGGTCGTCACGGCGCTGCCCGGTGCGGTGCTGCCCGGGGACTTCGCCATCGCCGCCCGGACGACCTACGACCACGTCTCCGACGGGATGATCTGCTCGGTCCGCGAGCTGGGCATCGGCGAGGACCACGCCGGCATCCTGGTGCTCGGGCAGGACGGCTTCACCCCCGGGACGCCGGCCGCCGGCGTCCTGGGTCTGGACGAGGTCGTCTTCGACCTCGAGGTGACCCCCGACCGCGGCTACGCGATGAGCCTGCGGGGCATCGCCCGTGACCTGGCCGGGGCGCTCGCCGTCGACTGGCGTGACCCGGCCGCGCTCACGCCCCCGGCGTGGTCCGGTGAGCCCGGCTGGGCCGTCGAGGTGGCCGACCCGGGCCGCTGCGACCGCTTCTCCATGGTGGCGATGGAGGGCCTCGACGCGACCGCGCCCAGCCCGTGGGAGCTGCGCCGGCGGCTGGCCCAGTGCGGCATCCGGAGCATCTCCCTCGCCGTCGACGTCACGAACTTCGTGATGCTCGAGCTCGGCCAGCCGATGCACGCCTTCGACCGCGACACCGTCACCGGGCCGATCACGGTGCGCCGGGCGGCCGACGGCGAGCGGCTGACCACGCTGGACGGCGTCGACCGGGCGCTCACCGGCGACGACCTGCTGATCGCCGACGAGTCCGGGCCGATCGGGCTGGCCGGCGTGATGGGCGGCGCCTCGACCGAGATCGGCTCGACCACCACCGCGGTGCTCCTGGAGGCCGCCCACTGGGAGCCGGCCGGGATCGGGCGCGGGGTGCGCCGGCACAAGCTGCCCAGCGAGGCGGCCAAGCGCTTCGAGCGGGGCACCGACCCCGACGTCACCGTCGTGGCTCTCGCCCGGGCCGCCGCGCTGCTGGCCCAGCACGGCGGCGCCCACGTCGTCGGTGCACCCGTCGACCTCGACGTGCGCGGCCCGCGCCCGGTGATCGCGCTGGACGCCGGCCGGCCCGGCCGGATCGCCGGCGTCGAGTACCCGCCGTCGCAGGTCGTGGAGGTGTTGCAGGCGATCGGTGCGACCGTCGACGGGGACGGCCAGCAGCTGCAGGTCACGCCGCCGTCCTGGCGCGGTGACCTCACCGACCCAGCCGACCTGGTCGAGGAGGTCGTCCGCTACCTGGGCTTCGACGAGATCCCCTCCGTGCTGCCGACGGCGCCGCCGGGTCGCGGGCTCACCGAGCGCCAGCGCCGCCGGCGCAGCATCGGCCGCGCCCTCGCCGACGCCGGCTACGTCGAGGCGCCGTCCTACCCGTTCGTGGGGGAGGCGCAGCTCGATGCCCTCGGCCTGCCCGCGGACGACGCCCGGCGGGCGCTGATCACGCTGCGCAACCCGCTGTCGGAGGAGGCCCCGGCGATGCGGACGACGCTGCTGCCCGGCCTGCTCGCCACCCTCGCCCGCAACCTGGCCCGCGGGCAGCGCGACGTCGCCGTGTTCGAGCACGGTGCGGTCTTCCCGGGCGGCCCGCGCACCCAGGCCCCCGTGCCCGGGGTCGACCGGCGCCCCGACGACGACGTGCTGGCGGCGCTGCTCGGCGCGGTGCCCGAGCAGCCCTGGCACGTGGGCGTGGTGCTGGCCGGGAACCTCGAACCCCGCGGCTGGTGGGGGCCGGGCCGGCCGGGCAGCTGGGCCGACGCCGTGCAGGCGGCGCGCACCGTGGCCGCCGCGGCCGGCGTCGAGCTGACCGTGCGGGCCGGTGAGCTGGCGCCCTGGCACCCGGGCCGCTGCGCCGAGCTGCTCGTCGGCGACGGTGCCGAGGCGACGGTCGTCGGCTACGCCGGCGAGCTCCACCCGCGGGTCTGCGCGGCGCTGGACCTCCCCGCGCGCACCTGTGCCATGGAGCTCGACGTCGACGCCCTGCCCGCGGCGCCGGTGGCCGTCGGGCCGCACGTCTCGACCTTCCCGCCGGTGCTGGTCGACCTGGCCCTGGTCGTGGCCGACGCCGTCCCGGCCGCCGACGTCGAGGCGGCGCTGCGGGAAGGGGCGGGTGAGCTGCTGGAGGTGCTGCGGCTCTTCGACGTCTACACCGGTGCCCCGGTGCCGGCCGGGTCGCGGTCGCTGGCGTACGCGCTGACACTGCGCGCGCCGGACCGGACACTCACCGGTGAGGAGGCGAACGCGGCGCGCGACGCCGCGATCGCGCTGGCCGTGGAGCGGACGGGGGCGACCCTCCGTGCCTGAGCTGGACCTGACGGGCACCGTCGCGCTGGTCACCGGGGCGTCGGCCGGCATCGGCCGGTACCTGGCGCAGGGGCTGGCCGAGCGGGGCGCGACCGTGGCCGGCCTCGCCCGTTCGGCCGACCGGCTGCACGCGGCGATGGCCGAGGTCGCCGACGCCACCGGTGCCCGCACCCTGGCGGTGGCCGCCGACGTCACCGACCCCGACGCCGTGCAGGCCGCGGTCACCCAGGTGGTCGCGGAGCTCGGGCCGGTCACCCTGCTGGTCAACAACGCCGGCCTCATCGACGCCGCTGAGGTGCCGCTGTGGGAGGCCGACCCCGACCAGTGGTGGCAGGTCGTGGAGAGCCAGGTGCGCGGGCCGTTCCTGGTCTCCCGCGCCGTCGTCCCCGGGATGATCGCCGCCGGTGGTGGCCGGGTGATCGGGCTGGCCAGCGGCCTGGGCACCCGGGGGAGCGACGTCTACAGCGCCTACTCGGCCGGGAAGACGGCGCAGATGCGGATCACCGAGGCGATCGACCTGGCCGGCGCCGAGCACGGGGTGCGCGCGTTCGACCTGGCGCCGGGCGTGATCGACACCGAGATGACCCGGGCGATGCCGATGCACGCCGGGCGCACCGAGTGGACCCGCCCGGAGGACGTGGTGGCCCTGGCCCTGGCGATCGCCGCCGGTGAGCTGGACCAGTGGTCGGGGCGGTTCTTCCGGGCCGGTGCCGACGACCTCGACGTGCTCCGCGCCACCACGCCGGCGGACGCCGCCCGCCAGCTGCGGCTGCGGCCCTACGGGGCCGAGGACCCGGTCGGCTGAGCTCGCGGACCGCGGTCTGCTGACCGTGGCGGTCAGCAGACCGCGGTGAACGCCGGCAGTCAGCAGACCGCCAGTCAGCAGACCGCGGCGAAGAGCACGGCGGCGCCGGTGACCTCGAGCATCCGGCGGACCAAGGGGGAGGGCCGGCGGAGCTCGGGCAGCCCCCCGGCCCGGCGGGCCTGCTCGGTCTCCCGCACCAGCAGCCGCAACGCCCGGCCGTCCAGGAAGGTGGCCGCCGAGAGGTCGACGGCGCCCGCGCCGGGGGTACGCGGCCCGCCGGCGTCCCACGCCTCGACCACCAGGCTGTCGACCTCCCCGCACAACCGGAGCACGGTCACGCCGTCCTCCTCGACCAGGTCGATCCCGCCGGACGGCTGCTGCTGGACCTCGTGCATGGCGGTGTTCCTCCCCTGCCCGGCGTCGTTCGCCGGGCACGGGGGACTCTGCACGGCCCTGCTGACAGAACGCCCTCAGCAGTCCGAGGACCGGCTGTGCGGCGACCGTCAGGAGACCGGTTCCTCGACGACCCAGATCGAGTTGCCGTCGGGGTCGCGGACCGCGAACAGCAGCGGCGCGCCGGGCACCCGGGTCGGGACGGGGTCGAGGTCGACGTCCCCGCGGGCGGCGAGCCGGCGGTGCTCGGCGAGCACGTCGGTCGACTCCACCCCGATGGCGCCGCCGCCGGGGGAGCCGCCCATCGGCGGGTTGAGCGCCAGCCGGGCGGAGGAGCCGGGCGGGGCGACCTCCAGCCAGCGGTCCGTGCCGTCCTCGCCGAAGCGCTCGTCGCCGCGCACCTCGAAGCCGAGCACGTCGGTGTAGAAGGCCAGGGCGGCGTCCTGGTCGCTGACGGAGAACATCGTCACGGCGAGCTGGGTCAGCGTGGTGGTCCGTGTCTGTGTCATGCCGATCAGACCGGTGGCGACGGCCCGAATCATCGGTGGACGGCCGCGCACGGACGGTCAGTCCTCGATGACGTCCCGGCTCTCCGCCCGGAGCAGTGCCAGGTGATCCAGCATCCCCTGGAGCGCCTCCGGGTCGTGCCCCTGCCAGCTGTCCAGCTCGCTGACGACGCGCAGCGGGTGGCGGGTGCGGTAGGACCGGGTGGGGTTGCCCGGGAACCGCTTGTCGGTCACGTTCGGGTCGTCCTCGAACGGGCCCAGGGGCTCCACGACGTAGACGCGTCCCGGCTCGCCGTCACCGGCGAGTGCAGCCGCCAGCTCCGCGCCCCAGGCGGCGGTGTCCACGAGCGCGGTGAAGTAGACGTGGTTGGACACCCGGCCCTCCTGGAAGTTCGAGCCGTGGCCGGGGACCAGCTCGACACCGGCCACCAGGGCTGCCCTGGTGCCGTGGAAGAAGGGGCCCTGGACGTGCCCGCAGCTGTCGTAGGTCACGGGGACGGGGAGGCTGCTCTCGTCCATGGCCGGATCTCCTCTCGGTCGGCTGCTGCGCTGCCGCGTCAACCGGACCAGCCTGTCGCGGATCGGCCGGCCCACGGGCGGCGTCACCACCTCGCGACCTGGGACCCCCGCGGGTCCCGCGCGTCAGAACACGGTGGCCAGCGCCCGTGGCGCGATGTCCACGGTGACCAGCGTGTCGGCCTCGAGCTCCACCAGCTCACCGTCCAGCTGCAGCGGCATGGGGACCAGGGTGGTGAAGGCGTAGTGGGTCGCGCTCGGCTGCCGGCCCAGCCCCCGGGTCGCGGCCCGCAGCGCGGTGGCCAGGACCTGGAGCTTGCCGGTCCGCCGCTGGGCGATCACCTCGAACCGGCCGTCGTCGGGGCGGGCGCCCTCGCTCAGCGTGGCCACCTTCGCCATCTGGGCGATGTTGGCGAACAGCAGGCTGTCGATGGTGCGCTCCTCGCCGTCCTCCAGGCGGATCGGGAAGGGCCGGAAGCCGGTGAAGCCGCGGAGCACCGAGAGCGCCTCCCGCCACGACCCCTTGCCGCCCTTCTCGATGTCGACCGCGATCACCGGGGTGAGCCCGGCCCCGATGTAGGAGTGGGCGTACCGCACCTGGGCGTCGCTGCCGCTGCCGAGCGTGAGCCGCAGCAGGTCGATCCGCCGGATGTCGCCGGCCACGATCGCGTCGGCCAGGTGGTGCTCGCGCGTCGTCCGGCGGTGGTCGTTGGCGTTGCCGGCCGCCCGCACCGCACAGACGGCGTCCGGGTTGCCGGCCTGCATCACGCCGTCGACCACCTCGTTGTAACCGCCGTCCCCGCTCACCGAGACGAGCAGTGGCCTCCCCGTCGCGGCGGCCTCGCGGGCCAGCTCGCGGGCGTGGCCGGCGCGCTGGGTCGGGCAGAGCTCCACGGGGACGGCGGGGAGCCGCTCGGCCAGCTCGGCACGCAGCTCCTCGGCCGACTCCGGTGCCTCGCCGGTGCTGTGCGGGTTGAAGATGACGACGATCCGGTCGAACACGCTCACAGGTGCGGGCCTCCTCGGCGATGGACGGGCGCGGCTGCCCGTTCGCTCCCTGCCCGGGAACGAGGTCCGGCACGCACCGGCCCACCTGGGACTGCACGGTCATGCATGGTCAGGTATGGTCATGCATCGTGGACAGCGAACAGACGTGGACGGTCGGGGTCACCGGCGCCACCGGGTACGCCGGGGGTGAGGTGTGCCGGCTGCTGGCCGGGCACCCGCGCCTCCGGCTGACCGGGGTGCATGCCAACTCGAGCGCCGGCCGACGCCTGGGGGAGCTGCAGCCCCACCTGCTGCCCTACGCCGACCTGGAGGTCCAGGGCAGTGACGCGGCGGCCCTGGCCGGCTACGACGTCGTGGTGCTGGCCCTGCCGCACGGGGAGTCCGCGGCGATCGCGGCCCAGCTGCCGGCCGACACGCTGGTCATCGACTGCGGCGCCGACCACCGGCTCAACGACCCGGCCGCCTGGGCCCGCTGGTACGGCGGCGAGCACGCCGGCCACTGGCCCTACGGGCTGCCCGAGCTCCCCGGCCAGCGGGAGCAGCTGGCCGGTGCCCGGCGGATCGCCGTCCCCGGCTGCTACCCGACGTCGGTCACCCTGGCGATGGCCCCGGCGCTGGCCGCCGGGCTGGTGGCGCCGGACGTCGTGGTGGTCGCGGCGAGCGGCACCTCCGGGGCGGGCAAGAGCGCCAAGACCCACCTGCTCGGCAGCGAGGTGATGGGCTCGGCCAGCGCCTACGGCGTGGGCGGGGTCCACCGGCACACCCCGGAGATGGTGCAGAACCTGGCGCAGGCCGCCGGTGAGCCGGTCCGGATCAGCTTCACCCCGACGCTGGTGCCGATGAGCCGGGGCATCCTGGCCACCTGCTCGGCCCCGCTGGCCGACGGCGTGGACGCCGCCCGTGCCCGGGCCGCGTACCAGGAGGCCTACGGCGACGAGCCGTTCGTGCACCTGCTGCCGGAGGGCCAGTGGCCCACCACGGCCGCGGTGCTCGGCGCGAACACGGTGCAGCTGCAGGTCGCGGTCGACCCGGACGCCGGCCGGCTGGTCGTGGTCGCCGCCGTGGACAACCTGACCAAGGGCACCGCCGGTGCCGCCCTCCAGTGCGCCAACCTGGCCCTCGGCCTCCCCGAGACCACCGGTCTCCCCACCGTCGGAGTAGCACCGTGACCGTCACCGCCCCCCAGGGGTTCCGGGCCGCCGGCGTCGCCGCCGGACTGAAGTCCACCGGCGCGCCGGACGTCGCACTGGTCGTCAACGACGGGCCGGACGACGCCGCGGCCGCCGTCTTCACCACCAACCGGTTCCCGGCAGCCCCGGTGCTGTGGAGCCGGCAGGTGCTCGCCGACCACCGGCTGCGCGCGGTCGTGCTCAACTCCGGCGGCGCCAACGCCTGCACCGGCCCGGAGGGCTTCGCTGACACCCACACTACCGCCGAGCACGTCGCGGCCGAACTGGGGATCGGTGCCGTCGACGTCGCGGTGGCCTCCACCGGCCTGATCGGGGTGCGGCTGCCGATGGACACGCTCCTCGCCGGGGTCGGCGCCGCGGTCGCGGTGCTGTCCGCCGACGGCGGCCCGGACGCCGCCCGGGCGATCATGACCACCGACTCGGTGCCGAAGACGACGGTGCAGACCGGGAACGGCTGGACCATCGGCGGGATGGCGAAGGGCGCGGGCATGCTCGCCCCCTCGCTGGCCACGATGCTCGTCGTCCTCACCACCGACGCCGTCGTGCCGGCCGACGTCCTCCAGCCGGCGCTGCGGGCGGCGACCAGCGTCAGCGTCGAGCGCGTGGACTCCGACGGCTGCCTGTCCACCAACGACACGGTGATCGTGCTGGCGAACGGCGCCAGCGGGGTCACGCCCAGTGCGGAGGAGTTCACCGCCGCCCTCACCGCGGCCGCCACCGACCTGGCGATGCAGCTGCTGGCCGATGCCGAGGGCTCGACCAAGGACATCGCGATCACCGTCCGCAACGCGGCCAGCGTCGCCGACGCGGTCACCGCCGGCCGGGCCTGCGCCCGGAACAACCTGCTCAAGACCGCGCTGTTCGGCAACGACCCCAACTGGGGCCGGGTGCTGGCCGCGATCGGCAGCACGGACGCGGCGTTCGAGCCCGACCAGGTGGACGTGACGATCAACGGCGTCACGGTCTGCCGCGCGGGGGCGATCGGCGATCCGCGCGAGGGCGTCGACCTGTCCGGCCGGGCCATCACGATCGACGTCGACCTGCGGGCCGGCAGCGAGCAGGCCACGATCTGGACCAACGACCTGTCCCTCGCCTACGTCCACGAGAACTCGGCCTACTCGACATGACCAGTGACCCGACCAGCAGCGACAGCCCGGCGCAGGACCCCACCCCGATCAGGCCGGTGGAGGGCACCGCGACGTCGACGGCAGCGATCCCCAGTTCGGCCGCGACGTGCTCGGCGGTAGTGTGGGTGTCAGCGAAGCCCTCCGGGCCGGTGCAGGCGTTGGCGCCG
>NZ_JAAKGN010000111.1:0-16151 GCF_011039295.1 Modestobacter sp. KNN46-3
AGCGTGTCGGGCGTGCTGGGACTCCCTGACGACATCCGGGCCTGCCTGTTCGACCTCGACGGGGTCCTGACGCAGACGGCCAAGGTCCACCAGGCTGCCTGGAAACGGACCTTCGACGAGTTCCTGCCCCCCGTGCCCGCCTTCCAGGTGACCAGCGCCGACCTCACCGACGGCGAGCCGATGCCCCAGCCGCACGTCAGCGGGAAGATGGGCGTGCCCGGAGGCGAGGACCGGTCACCGCAGCTGAGCTGGTCCGGGTTCCCGGCCGAGACCCGCGGCTTCGCGGTCACCGTCTACGACCCCGACGCCCCGACCGCCAGCGGCTTCTGGCACTGGGTGGTGGCCGGCCTCCCGGCCTCGGTGACCGAGCTCCCCAGCGGTGCCGCGGACGGCGGGCTGCCGGACGGCGCGGTGCAGCTGCGCAACGACGCCGGGTTCCCCGGCTACGTCGGAGCGGCCCCGCCGGCCGGGCACGGTCGGCACCGGTACTTCGTCGTCGTCCACGCGCTGGACACCGACGACCTGGGCGTGCCGGCCGAGGCGAGCCCGGCCTACCTGGGGTTCAACCTGTTCAGCCACACCCTCGCCCGGGCCACCCTGGTGGCGACCTACGAGGTGCAGTGACCCGTCGTCCGGCTGGGGCGGCGGGGCTCCGGCCGCCCCAGCCGGACAGCCGCTCTGCGGCTCAGCCGGACGGACGCTCCGCGACGCAGCTGGTGGCCACCCGGGCGAAGCCCGCTCGCTCGTAGACCCGCGCCACGTCGTCGTCGCCGGCGGAGAGGAAGACCAGGTCGGCCGTCTGCCGGGCGTGCTCGACCAGGGCCGAGGTGAGCCCGGCCCCCAGCCCGCGGCCACGGAACCGGGGCAGGGTGGCCACGCCGACGACCTCGCTGATCTCGGTGCCGTCGACCTGCACCGGCTGGTGCGAGCCGATGGCGACCGGCTCGCCGTCTTCGACGGCCACCATCATCACCGTCGAGCCCGACGCGACCCGGTCGCGCAGCACCTCGGTCGGCGGGACGGCGGCCGGGCCGGGGTCGTCCCGGGCCACCTCCGGGGTGTCCCGGGGGGCGTCGTCCGCCGGCGCGCCGGCGGGCGTGGCGAACGCCAGCGCGGCCAGCCGCTGGTACAGACCCAGCCGCGGGTCGTCGGCGCCCACCAGGTAGAGCCGCACCTCGCTGGGCAGCAGCACCTCGACCGGGTCGTCGGCCACCAGCAGCGGCAGCTCGTCGACCACCAGCCCCGCTGCCCGCGCCACCGTGGCCAGGCCGCGGCAGCGGTCGCCGAGCCACTCCAGCGACGCCGGCAGGCCGGCCCGCTCCTGCAGGGCGATCGCGGCCCGGACGTCGTCTACCGCGACCTCGCCCTGGAAGCCGGGCCGCGGCCGGGCGGGGTGCGGCCACTCCGGCGGACCGATCGGCACCTGCAGCGCACCCACGGAGTGCACCCGGGCGTCCGTCAGCGGGGCGAGGGCGAAGTAGCGCTCGATCCGGTCGAGCAGCCCGGGCGACGACACGCCCCGGACCCTAGCGGCCCCGCGCTGGAGGACGGGCCGGCAGCCGTCCCCGACCCACCCGGTCGGGGGGCGCCCGGCAGGCAGACGGCACCATGGGCGCCGTGACGGCCGGAACGCGTGCGCAGGTCTCGCCCTTCACCGCGTTCGACCGACAGTCGTGGCGGGCGCTGGCTGCCGGCGGTGAGCTGCCCCTGGACGACGCCGACGTCCGGCAGCTGGCCACGCTCGGCGACCGGATCGACCTGGACGAGGTCTCCACCGTCTACCTGCCCCTGGCCCGGCTGCTGCACCTGCACGTCACCGCGAGCCGGCGGCTGTGGGCCGCCCAGACCCAGTTCCTCGGTGCGCGCACCGCGAAGGTCCCGTTCGTCATCGCCGTGGCCGGCAGCGTGGCCGTCGGCAAGAGCACCACCGCGCGGCTGCTGCAGGCGCTGCTGGCCGCCGCCCCGGACACCCCGCGGGTCGACCTGGTCACCACCGACGGCTTCCTGCTGCCCAACGCCGTCCTGGAGTCCCGCGGCCTGCTCGGCCGCAAGGGCTTCCCGGAGAGCTACGACCGGCGGGCGCTGCTGCGTTTCCTGGCCGACGTGAAGTCCGGCAAGCCGGCGGTCAGCGCCCCGCTCTACTCCCACCAGTACTACGACGTGCTCCCCGACGAGCGGCAGGTCGTCGACTCCCCCGACGTGCTGGTGCTGGAGGGGCTCAACGTGCTGCAGGCCGGCGCGCGCAACGACGGCCGGGTGCCCGAGGTCTTCCTCTCGGACTTCTTCGACTTCTCCGTCTACGTCGACGCCACCGAGCACGACATCTCCCAGTGGTACGTGGAGCGCTTCCTCGCGCTGCGCCGCACGGCGTTCCAGGACTCCGGCGCGTACTTCCACCGCTTCGCCGACCTCACCGACGAGCAGGCCACGACGACGGCGCGGGGGATCTGGGAGGCGGTCAACGAGCCGAACCTGCGACTCAACATCGCCCCCACCCGGTCCCGGGCGCGCCTGGTGTTGCAGAAGGCCGCCGACCACTCCGTGCGACGGGTGCTGCTGCGCAAGCTCTGAGCGTCCGCTGGCAGGAAGTGCCGAGCACGCCCGCCGACGTCGTGAGGTCGCGTCCCCGCCCGCCGAGAGTGACGCGGCGCACACTCGGCTCACCGCAGCGCCGCGGCCGCACCCTGCCTCGCTTCCCCTGGAGTGGACCCCGATGTGCTCGCACCCCTCGACCTGTCCCCCGCCCACGGCAGACGGCCGCGTGCTGGCCGTGCCGCTGCACCGCCGTCCCGAACAGGGGTGGACGCTGCTGTGCAACGGCGTGGTCGTGTTCGACGACGACGGCGAACTGCTCCCGGACGGTCAGGTCGTGCTGACCCGCCCCTGGGCCCTGGCCGGCGCCTCCGCCGGCTGATCGGGTCGGCTCAGCCCACGCCTGCGGCGTCGGCGGCCTGGGTGAGCAGCGTGACGAACGCGGCCTGGTCCAGCGCAGCGTCCGCGGTGCCGGTCTGGCTCAGCATGACCGCGCGCGGGCCGTCGGTGACCACACCGACCAGCATCGAGACCGTGCCGACCGGGTGGGTCATCGTGACCGCCAGCCCGGCGGCGGAGTCCCCGCGCTCCCGGACGTCCAGCGCCGACAGGCCGATCCCGACCTGCATCCCCCAGGGCACGTCGACGGTCGCGTCCGCGCAGGCCTGGACGAGCTGGTCGACCGGCAGCTCCAGCCCCTCGACGGCCGGCCCCTCGGCGACCACCTGGAAGGTCCGCTGCTGATCGGTGGCGGCCACCTGGGCCGCGACCGCCGGCATCTCCTCGTCCTCGAGCGTCGGGAGGGCGGCCAGCGCGTCAGCGCAGGCGGCCGGTTCGACCGACGGCTCGGCTGCCGTGCCGTCCTCGTCGGTGCCGTCCTCGTCGGTGCCGTCCGCGTCGGTGCCGTCCGCGTCGGTGCCGTCCGCGTCGCCCCACCAGTGGTGGCCACCCCAGCCGTGGTGGCCGCCCCAGCCGCGGTGGCCGCCCCAGCCGCCGTGGTCGCCCCACGACCCGTCACCCGACCACGGCCCGGCCCACGGCCCGGCCCAGGACCCCGACCAGGGGCCGACCCACTCCGACGGGAGCTGCAGCACCGTGGCGTCCGGGCCGAACGCGGACTCCGGCAGCAGCGCGCCGGCCAGCTCCTCCGCGGCGGCCTCGTCGGCGGCCGGCGCGACGCTGCCGGAGGCGGCCGCCTCGCTGACCGCGGTGGGACCGGCGGCGCCCAGCTGGCTCGCACAGGAGGTCAGGAGCACCGTCCCGACGAGCGATACCACACCGACCGACGACCGACGCACCAGGGTCCCCATGCACGGGGATCGTGCACCTTCCGGGCCGCGCCGTCGACCCCTTCCCGGCGTGTCAGGACCGGGCGCCCACCACGTCCTGCGCCGTCCCCAGGTCATCGGGGGCCCCGTCGGCGCGGCCAGGCTCGGTCGCCACCGGCGGGCGCGGCTCCGCGGGCTCCTCGAACGCCTCCGGCGACGGGCAGGAGCAGACCAGGTTGCGGTCGCCGTAGGCCCCGTCGATGCGCCGCACCGGCGCCAGGTAGCCGCGCCCGACCAGCCCCGGGACGGGGTACACGGCCGCCTCGCGGGAGTACGGGCGGTCCCACTCCCCCGCCAGCATCTTCAGCGTGTGCGGGGCGTTGCGCAGCGGGTTGTCCTCGCGGTCGTACTCGCCGCTGGCGACCCGCTCGATCTCCCCGCGGATGTGCACCATCGCCTCGACGAACCGGTCCAGCTCGGCCTTGTCCTCGCTCTCGGTCGGCTCGACCATCAACGTGCCGGCCACCGGGAAGCTCATCGTCGGCGCGTGGAAGCCCAGGTCGATCAGCCGCTTGGCGATGTCGTCGTTGGTCACGCCGGTGGCCTTGGTGAGCGGCCGGATGTCCAGGATGCACTCGTGCGCCACCAGGCCGGTCGCACCGGTGTAGAGCACCGGGTAGTGCGGCCGCAGCCGCTCGGCGACGTAGTTGGCCGCCAGGATCGCCTGCTCGGTGGCCTGGAGCAGCCCGTCGGGGCCCATCAGCCGCAGGTAGGCCCAGGAGATCGGCAGGATCCCCGCCGAGCCCCATGGGGCACCGGAGATCGCCGGGCCGCTGCCCCCGGTCTCCACCAGCGGGTGGCCGGGCAGGAAGGGCACCAGGTGCTCCCGGACGCCGATCGGCCCCACGCCGGGGCCGCCGCCGCCGTGCGGGATGCAGAAGGTCTTGTGCAGGTTGAGGTGGCTGACGTCGGAGCCGAACCGGCCGGGCTTGGCCAGCCCGACCAGGGCGTTGAGGTTCGCGCCGTCGACGTAGACCTGACCGCCGGCGTCGTGCACCGCGGCGCAGATCTGCTGCACCTCCACCTCGAACACCCCGTGGGTCGAGGGGTAGGTGATCATGATCGCGGCGAGCCGCTCGGCGTGGGCGTCGACCTTGGCCCGCAGGTCGGCGAGGTCGACGTTGCCGGCCTCGTCGCAGGCCACCACGACCACCCGCATGCCGGCCATGACGGCGCTGGCCGCGTTGGTGCCGTGCGCGGAGGACGGGATGAGGCACACGTCGCGCTCGACGTCGCCGCGGCTGTGGTGGTACGCGCGGATGGCCATCAGGCCGGCGAACTCACCCTGCGACCCGGCGTTGGGCTGCACGCTGACCGCGGCGTACCCGGTGACCTCGGCGAGCCCGTCGCACAGCTCCTGGATCAGCTGGGCGTACCCGCGGGCCTGCTCGACCGGTGCGAAGGGGTGCAGGCCGGCGAACTCCGGCCAGGTGATCGCAGCCATCTCGGTGGCGGCGTTCAGCTTCATGGTGCACGAGCCCAGCGGGATCATCGTGCGGTCCAGCGCGAGGTCCTTGTCCGACAGCCGGCGCAGGTAGCGCAGCATCGCCGTCTCCGAACGGTGCTCGGCGAAGACCGGGTGGGTGAGGAACGGGGTGCGCCGGCGGAGCGCTGCCGGGAGCGCCACGTCCCCGGCGTCGTCCAGGCCCGCGTCGTCCGTGCCCACCCCGAACGCCTCGGCGACCAGCCGCAGGACGGCGGGCGTCGTCGTCTCGTCGCAGGCGATTGCCACGGCGTCGTCGTCGACCATGCGCAGGTTCACCCGGCGGGCGGCGGCGGCGGCCACCACCTCGGCGGCCCGGCCGGGCACCGCGACGACGACGGTGTCGAAGAAGTGCTCGTGCACCACGGTGAGGCCACCGGCGCGCAGCCAGCCGGCCAGCACCTGGGCGGTGCGGTGCACCCGGGCGGCGATCGCGGTGAGCCCCTCGGCCCCGTGGTAGACGGCGTAGGCGCCGGCCATGACGGCGAGCAGCACCTGGGCGGTGCAGATGTTGCTGGTGGCCTTCTCCCGGCGGATGTGCTGCTCCCGGGTCTGCAGCGCCAGCCGGTAGGCCACGTCGCCGTCGGCGTCGACCGAGACCCCCACCAGGCGGCCGGGGAGCTGGCGGGCCAGGCCCTCGCGCACCGACAGGTACCCGGCGTGCGGGCCCCCGTAGCCCATCGGGACGCCGAAGCGCTGGGTGGTGCCGCAGGCGACGTCGGCGCCCCACTCCCCCGGCGCCTCCAGCAGGGTGAGGGCGAGCAGGTCGGCGGCGACCACGACGGCGGCACCGGCCGCGTGCGCGGCCGCGGCCAGCTCGCGGTGGTCCCGGACCGCGCCGCTGGCGCCCGGGTAGGCCAGCAGCACGCCGAACGCCCCTGCCTCCGGGAGGTCGGTGGGCCAGCCGGCGGAGAGGTCGGCCACGTGCAGGCCGATGCCCAGCGGCTCGGCCCGGGTGCGCAGCACGGCCACGGTCTGCGGCAGCGTGTCGGCGTCGACGACGAAGACGGCGTCGCGCTTCGCCCGCCCGGCCCGGCGCACCAGCGTCATCGCCTCCGCCGCGGCGGTGGCCTCGTCCAGCATCGAGGCGCCGGCGACCGGCAGCCCGGTGAGGTCGGCGACCATCGTCTGGAAGTTGATCAGCGCCTCGAGGCGGCCCTGGCTGATCTCCGGCTGGTAGGGCGTGTAGGCGGTGTACCAAGCGGGGTTCTCCAGGATGTTCCGCTGGATGACCGCCGGGGTGATCGTGTCGCTGTAGCCGAGCCCGATCATCGAGGTGAACACCTCGTTGGCCGCTGCCCGTTCCCGCAGTTGCGCCAGCACCGTCGCCTCGTCGGCGGCCGCCGGGAGGTCCAACGGGGTGCGGTCGCGCACGCCCTCCGGCACACAGGCATCGGCCAGCGAGGCGAGCGAGGCGTGGCCGAGGACCTCGAGCATCGCGGCGGTGTCCGCCGGGCGGGGGCCGATGTGCCGGGCCGCGAACGACCCGCTCGTCGACAGCGCGGAGAGCGCGGGGAGCGACCCGGTCAGGGGTGCGGGATCAGAACCAGGAGTCCGGTCGGCCACTGCTGAGACGGTACCAGCGCGAGGTCAGCGGCTCGGGCCGTCCAGGCCGAGGTGCTTCGATCGCGGCCGCGCCGGGTCGACCTCGAGGCCGGAGCCGGCCTGCCCGAGGGTCGAGCCGCACACGGCGGGGTCGAGCCGCCTGCGGACGGCAGCTGAGAGCGCGCCGAGGCCGGCGGGGTGTGGCCTAGGCCGAGGCGGCGCGCCGGCGGCGGCGGGCGGACAGCTCGTCGTCGGCGACGGAGCCGCCCCCGTCCAGCCGCTCGGCCGGCAGCTCCGCGAGCTCCCCGGAGAGCTCCCGGAGGGCCCCGGAGACCGCGATGCCGAAGACGCCCTGGCCGCCGGCGAGCAGGTCGACGACCTCCTCGGCCGAGGTGCACTCGTAGACGGTGGCGCCGTCGGAGAGCAGCGTGATGTTGGCGAGGTCCTTGACCCCGCGGGTGCGCAGGTGGTCGACGGCCTTGCGGATGTTCTGCAGCGAGACGCCGGTGTCCAGCAGCCGCTTCACGACCTTGAGCACCAGGATGTCGCGGAAGGAGTAGAGCCGCTGCGTGCCCGACCCGGTGGCGGTCCGCACGGACGGTGCGACCAGCCCGGTGCGCGCCCAGTAGTCCAGCTGCCGGTAGGTGATGCCGGCGGCGGCGCACGCCGTCGGGCCGCGGTAGCCGACGACGTCGGTGTCGACCTCGTCGTAGGAGGGGACGCCCACCGCTGCGTCGCTGAACAGCTGACCCTGTGAACCGTTGTCCTGGTCGCTCACGGGCACTCCTCGCTGGCGCTCATCTGCCGCGGTCGCGGCGCTGCTGGGTTCGTGCCGTCGATCGCGGGCCCGCTCACTCCAGCGCCTCCTCGACTCCGGCACCCAGCACCTGGGCCGTTCCCGTGCTGTCGCTGGGAACGGTCACGGGCGCGACTCAGGGACTTCCACGCACGTGATTCGCTGACCGTAGGCGGGGGCCGGGGCAGGGTCAACCGAGGGACGCGGCGTGTCGCTGGACTCACCCGCGCGAGTGGCTCCGGGGAGCCGCGGCTCAGCTGCCGCCGGAGCCCGACCCCGCGCCGAAGTCCTCGGGGCTGATGTTGTCCAGGAACTCGCGGAACTTCTCCACCTCGTCCTCCTGCTCGTCGGGGATCTCGATCCCGACCTCGTCGAGCAGGGCCTCGGCGCCGTAGATGGGCGCACCGGTGCGGACGGCGAGGGCGACGGCGTCGGACGGACGGGCGCTCACCGTGCGCTCGTCGCCGAACTGCAGCTCCGCGAGGTAGATGCCGTCGCGCATCTCGGTGATGTGGACGGCCTCCAGCGTGGCGCCGAGGGCCGTGACGACCTCGCGCAGCAGGTCGTGGGTCATCGGCCGGGCCGGCCGGACGCCCTGCTGTTCGAAGGCGATCGCCGCGGCCTCGGTCGCGCCGATCCAGATGGGCAGGTACCGCTCCCCCTGGGTCTCCTTGAGCAGCAGGATGGGCTGGTTGCCGGGCAGCTCCACCCGGACGCCGACGACTCTGAGCTCCTGCACGTCTGGCTCCCCTCCGCTGACTTCCCCGTGGTCACCCGCCGGCTCCCCGACCGTCCACCGTTCGGCGGCCGGCCGGTGCGCCAGGGGTGCCCGCACCCCCGCAACGGTACGCCAGCGGTCAGCCGCCGAGGACCTCGCGCAGGCGCGACTCCAGCAGCCCGCCGTGCAGTTGTGCCGACAGCGCGGCCAGCTCCTGGAGCTGCTCACCGGCCCGGGCGCGCGCCTCCTCGGAGCGCGCCAGCAGCACCGGGGCCACCAGCTGCTCGAGCAGGGCGGCCTCCCGCTCCGCCGCCGTCCGGTACACCCGCAGGTGCCGCGGTTCGATGCCGTGCCGGGCCAGGCCGGCAACGGCGCGGCCCACGGGCAGGTCGGTGACGCGGTGCCGGCCCTGGGAGTCGGCGTTGAGCAGCCCGAACTGGACGCAGTCGGCCAGCTGGGCCTCCGTCAGGCCGGCGGCCGCCGCGAACTCGGGGCCGGGCAGGGGGGCGGTCCCGACCAGCTGGCCGGCCACCCCGCCGGCGGTCCCGCCGCCGGGCACCGGCTCGCCCCGGTCCAGGGCGTCCAGGTGCTCCTTGATGACCCGCAACGGCAGGTACTGGTCCCGCTGGGCGGCCAGCACGTAGCGGAGTCGGGCCACGTCGGAGACGGAGAACTTCCGGTAGCCCGACGGCGTCCGCTGCGGGTGGACCAGCTCCTCGGACTCCAGGTAGCGGATCTTGCTGATCGTCACGTCCGGGAAGTCGCCGCGCAGGGCGGACAGCACCTCGCCGATGGTGAACCGGGGCCTGGTGTCAGCAGTGTCCCTGGCGTCCGCGGCGTCCCTGCGGTCAGCGGCGTCCCGGGCGTCGGCGGTGTCCCGGTCAGCGCTGGGGCTGGGCTGGGGCACCGCCGTCATGACCGGAGTCCGCTCTCGGCCCGCTCCGTGCACGACTTGGCGGTCATGCGCCGGCCGGCTCGCCCGTCCGCGGCCCGGTCAGGTAGACCAGGCGGAACTTGCCGATCTGGACCTCGTCGCCGCCGGCGAGGGAGGCCACGTCGACCGGCTCGCGGTTGACGTAGGTGCCGTTGAGGCTGCCCACGTCGTGGACGGTGAACCCGCCGCCCTCGCGGTGGAACTCCACGTGCCGGCGGCTGACCGTCACGTCGTCGAGGAAGATGTCGCTGTCGGGGTGCCGACCTGCGGTGGTGACCTCCTGGTCGAGCAGGAAGCGGCTGCCCGCGTTGGGGCCACGCTTCACCACGAGCAGCGCGGACCCGGCCGGCAGCGACTCGACCGCGCCGGCGTGCGCGTCCGCGGTCGACTCGGCGACCTCGGCCTGCTCGCCGGAGTCCTCGCCGCCGACCTTGGGGATGATGCTGGTCGACTCGCCGACCCGCTCGGGGCTCAACGCCGCCCCGCACTGCGCGCAGAAGCGGCTGCCCTCTGGGTTCTGGTGGCCACATCGAGTGCAGAGCACGTCTGTCTCCTCCGGTGCAGGCGGCACCGCCGCGGGCCTGGTGGTACGGGCCGCGGTCGGCCGGCGGACGACGGACCGGACGGCCCGTCGTAGGTCGGCCGACCGCACGATCACGGTCGGGCCGGGGGTCATGGAACCAGCGGCCGACCCGAGGGTCAACCGCACGTACAGGGTGAGGGTCGGACGCCGTGGAGCGCACGGCCGACCGTCGCAGTGATGATAGTGATCGCCGACCACCCCGACCGGACGGCGGGGGGCCAGCACGGTGACGGGCCGATCCGGCCGGCCCGGTCAGGGCGGGCTCAGGAGCCCTGGACGACCGCCTGGTACGCCGCCGCGTCCAGCAGCGACGCGGTCGGGTCGCCGTCCTGCCCGGTCACCTGGACCTCGACCAGCCAGCCGGCACCGTAGGGATCGCTGTTGACCGTCTCCGGCGCGTCGGTCAGGGCCTCGTTCACCGCCGACACGACGCCGGCCACCGGCGAGTAGACGTCGGAGACGGACTTGGTGGACTCGACCTCACCGATCGGGTTGCCGGGGGCCACCTCCGCACCCACCTCGGGCAGCTGGACGAACACGATGTCCCCCAGCGCGTCCTGGGCGTGGTCGGTGATCCCGACCCGGACCACCGTCGCGGCACCCTCGGTGCCCTGGACCAGCGCCCACTCGTGCTGGTCGGTGTAACGGCGGTCATCGGGTGTGGTCATTCAGCATCTCCCAGCAGTCGCGGAACGGTTTCTCGGCCCCCGTGCAGGGCCCCGGGCCGAGCGCCAGCGAGGTCTGGGGGGCACGAGGTCCTTCCTCAGTCCCCCTCGGCCGGCTCAGCGTATTGAGGCGTGTCCAGTGGCCGCAACGCGTCCACCACGACGTCCTGGGAGGGGGTGATGGCCACGTCGCCGCGGCGCTGGTTGACCATCGCGGAGACCCCGCCGGGGATGCTGAGGGCGGTGGCCATGTCCTCGGGTGACCCGATGACCCGGATCGTGTAGGGCGCCTCCACCGGCTCCCCGTCGATCTCCAGGGCACCGGGTTCGCCGGTGATGGCGCTGCTCACGCCGATCCGGACGCCGTCGATCTGCATCGTCTCCGCGCCGGCGCCGCGCAGCTCCTGGATGGCGTTGAGCACGACGCCGGCGGTGATCCGGTCGGCGGGATCACGGATGACCACCTCGAGCCCGGGACCGCGGGCGGCGACGGTGCCGTTGAGGATGCCGAGCGCCTCGGCCCGCTCCTCTGCCTCCGCCAGCGCGGCGGCCGCGGCGCTGTCGGAGCTGCCCAGCTGGGCCAGCGCCGCCCGTTGGTCGTTGATCTCCTGACGGAGCCGGTCCTCCCGGGAGGAGAGGTCGTCGAGGATGCGGACGAGGTCCTCCTCGCGCAGGCCGGCCAGCTGCTGGTCGGTGTCGGTGCTGCGGACCTGCACCGCGAAGGCGAAGCCCAGCAGCAGGGTGAGCACGCCGATGAGGAAGGCCGCCAGCGGATCGCGGCGTCGTCGTCCGGCCACCGGCGTGGCCCCGGCGCCGTCCGCACCGTCCGGCAGGCCGGCCGCCTCCTGCTCCCCCACCCCGTCGGCACCGGGGGTGCCAGCCTCCGGGGTGCCAGCCTCGGGGGTCGCTGCCGCCGAGGAGCCCGTCCCGGGGTCGTCGGCACCGGCAGACGCGGGATCGGACCAGCGATCGGCGGTCGGCTCCTCGCTCATGCGCGGAACAGGTGCCGGCGGATCGCCGCGGCGTTGCCGAAGATGCGGATGCCGAGCACCACCACCACGGCGGTGGACAGCTGCGCGCCGACCCCGAGCTGGTCACCGAGGAAGACGATCAGCGCTGCGACGACGACGTTGGAGACGAAGGAGACGACGAAGACCTTGGCGTCGAAGATCCGGTCGAAGCGCGCCCGCACCCCGCCGAACACCGCGTCCAGCGCTGCGACCACCGCGATCGGCAGGTAGGGCTGCAGCCAGAGCGGGACGCTGGGGTCGAGCAGCAGCCCCAGCACCACGCCGACTGCGAGTCCGAGGATCGGGATCACGCGTCAGCCTCCGTCGGTGGGCGGGTCGGGGGTGGCGGGCGCCGCTGCCTCACCTTGTTCCTCGGGTGCGAGGAGCGGCTCGGCGAACAGCAGCTCCGCGCTGCTGCCGGCCGGCAGCTCGAGGTCGTCGGCCCGGGCGAAGTCGAAGACCACACCGAAGTCCTTCGTCAGCGTGGCCAGCTCGTTGGCCTCGGGGGTGGCCAGGAAGGCGCGGGCCAGGTCGTCGGGGTCGCCGACCGCGGAGATCTCGTAGGGGTTCATCACCGGTCGGAAGTCGACCAGGATGGCGTCTCCGGCCTGGCGGATGGCGGTGGTCGGGCCCACCCGCTGACCGTTGATGCTGACCGCCTCGGCACCGGAGGCCCACAGCGCGTTCACCGCCAGCTGGAGGTCGCCGTCCTGGACCCGGCCGGCCAGTGCGATCTGGTCGGACCCGCCGACCGGGTCGCTGTCCGCTGCCGGCGGGGCGTTGCCGACCGTCACGCGGAGCCCGGGCCCGGAGACCGCCACCGCGGCGGCGCCCTGCTGCGCCGCCGCGAGCCGGCTCAGCGCGCGCTGCCCGACCACGCTGGTGTCCAGCGCCTGCTGCCGGGTCCGGGCGACCTCTGCGGTGAGCTCCTGCAGCTGGGCGGCCAGCTCGTCGCCGATCGCGGACTCCTGGACGATGTCGTCGCGCAGCGCCTCCCGGGCCGCCTCACGCCCCTGCGCGCCGGCCGCCGCCTCCTGGTAGGTCACCGCGGCCAGCAGGCCGGCCAGGAGCATCGCGGCGGCGACGAGCAGCTGGCCCCGGTTGCGCTGCAGCCAGGAGGGTCGGGGAGCCGGACCGGGCTGGGCCGTCGGTCCGGTCGCCTCCTCCGCGGCCCGGGCCGCCCGGGCCGCAGCGACCTGGGCGTAGGCCGGGTCCAGGGTGTCGGCCAGCACCTGGTCCAGCAGGGAGGCACCCAGCGAACGTGGCCGCCCGGGTGCGGGCGCGTTCACGCCTCCACTCCGGCCGGGCGACGCCCGGACAGCAGCTGGACGGCCTGGACCACGTAGAAGACCCCTGCGAGCAGGTAGAGCGCCGCCCCCCACACGGTGAGCGCGTAGGCGACCGGCTGGACCACCGCGGCCACCGACCCCTCGCCGTCGGCCAGCAGCAGGAGGGGGAAGGCGTACAGCAGCAGGAAGGTCGCGGCCTTGCCGAGGTAGTGCACCTGCAGCGGCGGCCAGCCCGCGCGCCGGAGCACCAGCAGGGTCGTGGCCAGCACGACCTCGCGCAGCAGCAGCACGACGACCACCCACAGCGGCACGACGTCCCGGATGACGAAGGCGATCAGCGTCGCGACGATGTAGAGGCGGTCGGCGGCCGGGTCCAGGAACGCGCCGAGCCGGCTGGCTTGTCCCAGCGCGCGGGCGAGCTTCCCGTCGAGCCAGTCGGTGGCGCCGGAGACCGCGAGCACGACGATGGCCCAGCCGTCGGCGTGCGGGCCCAGCAGCAGCCAGAGGAACAGGGGCACGCCCAGCAGCCGGACGACCGACAGCACGTTCGGCAGCGTCAGCACCCGGTCGCCCAGCTCGTCCCGGTTCCGCTGCACCACGCGCCGACGGTCAGCCGGACCGTCGGCCGCCCGGTCGCCCGCCGTCGTCATCGCAGCTCCACCTCGCCGTCCACCGCGGGTCAGGCTAGTGCCCGACGTCCATGGTCCCCCCGCCGACCGGCCGGTCGCCCGGGGCACCCTCAGCACCCGCCCCTTGACGACCGGCGTCCCGGTGCCGTCAGGTTCTCCGATGACCACCGGACCCCTCGCCGGGCTGCGCGTCGTCGAGCTCACCGGTCTCGGCCCCGCCCCGTTCGCGGCGATGCTCCTCGCCGACCTCGGCGCCGACGTGCTGCGGGTCGACCGCCCCGGCGCCCGACCGCCCGCGCCGTCCGCCGAGCACGACCTGCTGGCCCGCGGGCGGCGGTCGGTGGCCGTCGACCTCAAGGACCCGGACGGCGCGGAGCTGGTCCGGCGCCTCGCCGAGCGCGCGGACGTGCTGCTCGAGGGCTTCCGGCCCGGGGTCACCGAGCGGCTGGGCATCGGGCCGCAGGAGTGCCTGGCCCGCAACCCCCGCCTGGTGTACGGCCGGATGACCGGCTGGGGTCAGGACGGCCCACTCGCGACGACGGCCGGGCACGACCTCGGCTACATCGCGGTCACCGGCGTCCTGCACGCGATCGGACGGGCGGGCGGGCCGCCGCAGGTCCCGCTGAACCTGGTCGGCGACTTCGGCGGCGGGGCGATGTACCTGGTGGTGGGGGTGCTCGCCGCGCTGCTGGAGGCCCGCGGCAGCGGCCGGGGCCAGGTGGTGGACGCCGCCATCGTCGACGGCAGCGCGCACCTGGCGACCATGATCGTCGGCATGCTGGCCGGCGGGGTGTGGCAGGACACCCGCGGCGTGAACCTGCTGGACTCCGGCGTCCCCTGGTACGACGTCTACGAGACCGCCGACGGCCGGCACCTCGCGGTCGGCGCCCTGGAGCCGCAGTTCTACGCCGAGCTCGTCGACCGGCTGGGCTTGGCCGGCCGCGTGCAGGACCGGGCCGGGGCGGACCCGGAGGTGCTGCGCGGCCTGTTCGCCGACGCGATCGGCCGGCGGACCCGCGACGAGTGGACCGAGGTGTTCGCCGGCAGCGACGCCTGCGTGGCCCCGGTGCTCTCCTTCGCCGAGGCCCGCGACCACCCGCAGCTGGCGGCGCGGCAGACCTACGTCGAGCGGGACGGCGTCGTGCAGCCGGCACCCGCGCCGCGGTTCTCCCGCACCCCGGCCACGCTCGACCGGCCGCCGTCCCGCGCCGGGGAGCACACCCGGGCGGCACTGTCGGACTGGGGCATCACCGACGTCGACGCACTGCTGGCCGCCGGCACGGTGGTCCAGGCCCCGACTCCCCTCGACTGACCGTCCGTGGACGGTCAGTCGTTGTGCAGCAGGTCACACATGACCTAGCGTTCCCTCTTAACGGACATGTCGTTCGATTTCCGAGTGGAACGAGGCAGCCTGTGGTCACGACGCCCCGCAGCCCCGCAGCCGAGCCGCTGGACGCCGAGGCAGCCCTCGGCACCTTCGAGGCGGCGGTGTCCTCCGCCTGCGCACCGGTGCGGGTGCGGCCGGTCGAGGGCGTCGCCTTCCACGGCCGGCTGCGCAGTGCCACCGCCGACGGGCTCCTCGTCACCGCGCTGCGCACCAGCCCCAACTCGGTCTCCCGTACCGGGCGCCTGCTCAGCTCCACCGACCCGGAGTTCCTCAAGCTGATCTGGCAGCGCTCCGGCGTCAGCCGGCTGAGCCAGGACGGGCGTCGGGGGGAGGCCAGGCCCGGGGACCTGGTGGCCTACGAGACGACCCGGCCGTACCACCTGGACAGCGCAGGTACGAACTGGGAGGCGGTCGTCGTCGCGGTGCCGCGGGACCGGCTGCAACCGCACCTCCGACCGTTCAGCGAGCGGACCGCGGTCCCCGTCCCGGCGACGAGCAGCCCCGCTCGCGCGCTCTCCTCGATGCTGGAGGAACTGTCGAGGTGCGAGGACGCCGGTTCGGGCGACTCCCCCGCGGCGTGCCACCTCGGTGACGCCCTCGTGTCGATGGTGCTCGCCGTCTACGCCGGGCTCCCCCAGGTGCCCGGGGGCAGCGGGCCGACCCTGGCCGACCGGGTGCGCACGTACGCGCTGGCCCACCTCGGGGACCCCGACCTCGGCGTCGAGTCGATCGCGGTTGCCCTCGGCGTCTCGGTGCGCCAGGTGCACAAGATGTGCGCCCAGGAGGGGTTCACCACCGCCGCGTGGATACGGCGCCGCCGCCTGGAGCGCATCCGCCGCGACCTGCTCGACCCGACGCTCGCCGGCCGGAGCACGCCGTCGATCGCCGCCCGCTGGGGGATCCTCGACGTCACCCATCTCGCGCGACAGTTCCGCGCGGCCTTCGGCGAGTCCCCGGCACAGCTCCGTCGTCGGCACAGCACGGCCGCCTGACGGGTGCCGACCAGTCCCGTGCACGAGATGGCGACAGGCCGTGCACGGGATGGCTCAGCCTCTCCCCCGCGGTGCCGTGGACTCACCGGCGTCGGCGCAGCCCGTCGCCGGCCGGCCGGGCCCCGCTCGGCGAGCCGACCGCGCCGTCCTCGAGGAACGGGCGCACCGGGAGGGAGGCGACCACCCGCAGCGTCAGCTCACCCGCCGCCTCGAGCTCGCGCAGCGCGGCCAGGGGCGCGCCCATGGTCGCGGCCTCCTGC
>NZ_JAAKGN010000112.1:0-16141 GCF_011039295.1 Modestobacter sp. KNN46-3
AACATTCAGTATTCACTCACTTTGTGTGTTTGTGTGTTCAGGCGGAAGACGTGATACGAGTTTCCCCTTAGTATCGTTGGCTCGTAGATGTGACTTAGATACAGCGCCCTGGACCGCGGCTGCGTCTGCCGCCTCGGCTGACCTGCACGACCACACCCGCTGCGAGGAGGCCCCTGTGTCCGACCCGCGCACCACCCTCCCCCTGCTGGCGGAGGCGCGGCGGGACCTGACCGCTGACTGCAGTCGCTGTAGCGGGCTGTGCTGCGTGGTGCCGGCCTTCGCCGCCTCGGCGGACTTCGCGATCGACAAGCCGGCCGGCACTCCGTGTCCGAACCTGCAGCCCGACGCCCGCTGCGGCGTGCACGACCAGCTGCGTGACCGCGGGTTCCCCGGCTGCGTCGTCTTCGACTGCTTCGGCGCCGGCCAGCGGGTCACCGAGGACACCTTCCCGGGCCGGGACTGGCGCACCGATGCAGCGACAGCAGCGGCCGTGTCCGCCGTCTTCCCGGTGATGCGGCAGCTGACCGAGCTGCTGTGGCACCTCACCGAGGCGCGGACCCTGCTGCCGGCCGGGTCACTGGCCACCGAGGTCGCAACCGCGCACGCCCGCACCGAGGAGCTCACCCGGGCGGCCGCTGACGAACTGGCCGGCCTGGACGCCGCGACCCTGCGACGCGAGGTCGGCGAGCTGCTCGGCCGGGTCAGCGACGCCGCCCGGGCCGACGTGCCCGACCGGGCCCGGGACCGCCGCGGCGCCGACCTGATGGGCGCCGCACTGCGCGGCGCGGACCTGCACGGGGCGAGCCTGCGCGGCGCCTACCTGATCGGGGCGGACCTGCGGGGTGCGGACCTGCGCCGCGCCGACCTGCTGGGGGCCGACCTGCGCGCCGCCGACCTGCGGGGCGCCGACCTCACCGGCGCCCTCTTCCTGACCCAGCCGCAGCTCACCGCCGCCACCGGCGACGCGGGCACGTCGCTGCCCGGGTACCTGACCCGCCCCGCGCACTGGGCCACCTCGGCCGGGCCGGCGACAGGTGGTGGGCGCCGCGGCCGTCGCCCCCGTCGTCGCTGACCCGCTGCCCGCCGGGCACGATCAGCCCATGGCCTACTCCGCGGAGAGCACCCGCTACGACTCGATGACCTACCGGCGCACCGGCACCAGCGGCCTGGACCTGCCGGCGGTGAGCCTCGGCCTCTGGCACAACTTCGGGGACGACGTCCCCTTCGACCGGCAGCGGGACATCCTGCGGCGCGCCTTCGACCTGGGGATCACCCACTTCGACCTGGCCAACAACTACGGCCCGCCCTACGGCAGCGCGGAGACCAACTTCGGCCGACACCTGGCCGACGACTTCCGCCCGTACCGCGACGAGCTGGTCCTCTCCACCAAGGCCGGCTACGACATGTGGCCCGGCCCCTACGGGCAGGGCGGCGGCTCGCGCAAGTACGTGCTGTCCAGCTTGGACCAGTCACTGCAACGAATGGGCGTCGAGTACGTCGACGTCTTCTACAGCCACCGACCCGACCCGACGACGCCGCTGGTGGAAACCATGGGCGCGCTGCACACGGCCGTCCAGTCGGGCAAGGCGCTCTACGCCGGCATCTCCTCCTACTCGCCGGAGATGACGGCGCAGGCGGCGGAGATCCTGGCCGACCTGGGGACGCCGCTACTGATCCACCAGCCCTCGTACTCGATGCTCAACCGCTGGATCGAGACCGAGGGGCTGCTGGACACCCTCGCCGACGTGGGCGCCGGTTGCATCGCCTTCTCCCCGCTGGCCCAGGGGATGCTCACCGACAAGTACCTCGACGGCGTGCCGGAGGGCTCGCGGGCCGGCCAGTCCAAGTCGCTGGACCCCGGGATGATCACCCCCGAGTACGTCACCCACGTGCGCGCGCTCAACGAGCTCGCCCAGGCCCGCGGCCAGAGCCTGCCGCAGCTGGCGCTGGCCTGGGCGCTGCGCGACCCCCGGGTCACCTCGGTGCTGATCGGGGCGAGCAGCGTGCGGCAGCTGGAGCAGAACGTCGCCGCCTTGGAGAACCTGGAGTTCTCTGCCGAGGAGCTGGCCGCGATCGACCAGCACGCCGTCGACGCCGGCATCGACCTGTGGCAGGCCGCCCGGGAGGGTGCGATGTGACCCCTCCCCGTCGACCGGCCGGGCGGTTCAGCCCGGCTGGTCGGCCGAGGGCGCCCCGGCGCTGTGGCAGGCCGCACAGGTGCCGAAGATCTCCAGCGTGTGCGTGACGTCGACGAAGCCGTGCTCGGCGGCGACGCGGTCGGCCCAGCGCTCGACCGTGGGCCCCTCGACCTCCTCGGTGCGGCCGCAGACGCGGCAGACGAGGTGGTGGTGGTGCCGGGTGCTGCACCGCCGGTAGATCGCCTCACCGGCGTCGGTGCGGATGGAGTCGAGCTCACCGTCGTCGACCAGCGCCTGCACGGCCCGGTACACCGTCGACAGCCCGATCGTGTCCCCCGCCGCCCGCATCCGGGCGTGCACCTCCTGCGCGCTGTGGAAGCCCTCGAGCTCGTCGAAGACGGCGTTGACGGCGGTGCGCTGGCGGGTGTTGCGGATCATCTGGTCGTCTCCTCGTCGAGGCGGCCCGCGCCCTGCGGATGGAGCCCGGCGTTCTTCGCATGAGGATAGGAGCATGTGAGAACTGTTGTCGACTGCGGGTCCCGCCACCGGCTCACTCGTAGGGCTCGACCGGGGCCTCCACCGCCACCACCGACGCCGCGTCGATCGTCGGCTCCGGGTACCCGACCGCCGGGTCGACCTGCGGCGGGACGTGGGTGCCGACCACCTCCACCCACTCGTCGGGCTCGAACTCCGCGGGCCCGCCCGGCACGGCCACCCGGAGCGACGACCAGGACCACCGCGCGGCTGGTCCGGCACCGCGGCAGCCGGCCGGACGGCGACGGGCAGCCCGCCGCCGGCTGACCGCGGTCAGGTCAGCGGGGCTCGGGCACCCGGTCGTCGACCGGGTGCCCGGCGTGGGAGAGCGCCTGGCGCAGCAGCGCACCCACGTGCGGGTCGGCCAACTGGTAGTAGACGAAGGTGCCCTCGCGCCGGTTGGTGACCAGGCCGGCCAGCCGCAGCTTGGACAGGTGCTGGCTGACCGCGGTGGGTGAGGTGCCGGCGAGCTCGGCCAGGCAGGCGACCGACGTCTCGCCCTGCATCAGCGCCCAGAGCACGTTGAGCCGGGTCGGGTCACCCAGCATGCGCAACGCCTCCGCGGCCCGCCGCACCGCGTCGCCGGACGGCATGGAGAAGCCGTCGATGCCGGTGTGTGCCATGCCTGCACCTTAGGCCGGACGTCGACTTGCGTGTCTGCGCATCTGCGCAGATAGGGTGACGCGGTGACCCTGACGCAGGCCCCGCAGCAGGCCGTCCCCGCTCCTGCTCGGCGACCGCGGCTGCCCGGCTGGGGAGCAGTACCGGAGGTGCGCTGGGCCGCCGCCGCGCTGGCGTTCTTCCTCGCCGGGGGCCTGGTGCAGCTGCTGGACGGGCCGCAGCCGCTGGCCTGGGCGCTCTACCTCTGCTGCTACGCCACCGGTGGCTGGGAGCCGGCCTGGGCCGGGATCACCGCGCTGCGCGAACGCACCCTGGACGTCGACCTGCTCATGGTGCTGGCCGTGATCGGCGCGCTCGCGCTGGGCCAGGTCTTCGACGGCGCGCTGCTCATCGTCATCTTCGCCACCTCCGGCGCGCTGGAGACGGTGGCCACCCGCCGCACCGCCGACGCCGTCCGCGGGCTCACCGACCTCGCCCCCGAGCAGGCCACCGTGCTGGCCGGCGGGCAGGAGCGGGTGGTGCCGGCGGCCGACCTGACCGTCGGCGACGTGGTGGTGGTCCGGCCGGGCGAGCGGGTGCCGGCCGACGGGACCGTCCTGGACGGCGGCTCGGACGTCGACCAGGCGTCCATCACCGGCGAACCGTTGCCGGTGGACAAGGCGCCCGGCGACGAGGTCTGGGCCGGGACGTCGAACGGCACCGGCGTGCTGACCGTCCGGGTCGACCGGCCGGCGGCCGAGGCGGTGATCGCCCGGATCGCGACCCTGGTCGAGGAGGCCAGCGCCACCAAGGCCCGCACGCAGCTGTTCATCGAGAAGGTGGAACAGCGGTACTCGATGGGCGTCGTGGTCAGCACGCTGGCCGTGTTCGGCGTCCCCCAGCTCTTCGGGGAGTCGCTGCAGGAGGCGCTGCTGCGGGCGATGACCTTCATGATCGTCGCCTCGCCGTGCGCGGTGGTGCTGTCCACCATGCCGCCGCTGCTGTCGGCGATCGCCAACGCCAGCCGGCACGGGGTGCTGATCCGCTCCGCCGTCGTGCTCGAGCAGCTGGGCGCCACCACGGTGGTGGCGCTGGACAAGACGGGAACCCTCACCGACGGCACGCCCGCGGTGGTCGCCGTCCGCCCGCTGCCGGGGACGACCGGCGACGAGCTGCTCGCCCTGGCCGCCGCGGCCGAGGGGCCCAGCGAGCACCCGATCGGACGCGCGGTCGTCACCGCCGCCCGCGTCGCCGAGCTCTCCCCGGCCCCGGCCACCGGCTTCCGGGCCGCGGTCGGGTCGGGGGTCGCCGCCACGGTCGGGGGTCGCGCGGTCACCGTCGCCGCGCCGACGTCGGGACAGCTCGCGGTCGCCGAGCTGGTGGCCGAGGAGCAGTCCGCCGGTCGCACCGCCGTCGTCGTCACCGTGGACGGCAGCCCGGCCGGGGTGCTGGCCCTCGCCGACCGACTGCGCCCGGAGGCCGCCGGTGCCGTCGCCGCGCTGCGCCGGCAGACCGGCACCGAGCCGGTGCTGCTCACCGGGGACAACGCCGGAGCCGCCCGCGCGCTGGCCGCCCAGGCCGGGCTCGGCGACGTGCGGGCCGGGCTGCTGCCGGAGGACAAGGCCGCCGCGGTCGGCGAGCTGCAGCGGGCCGGGCACCGGGTCACGCTGGTCGGCGACGGGGTGAACGACGCCCCGGCGCTGGCCACCGCCGACGTGGGCGTGGCGATGGGCGGCATCGGGTCGGCCCTGGCAGTGCAGAGCGCCGACGCGATCGTCGTCCGGGACGACCTGTCCGCGCTGCCCACGGTGCTCGCGCTGGCCCGCCGCGCCCGCCGGCTGGTCGTGCAGAACCTGGTGGTCGCCGGCACGGTGATCGTCGTCCTGGTGGCGTGGGACCTGATCGGCACGCTGCCGCTGGCGCTGGGCGTGGCCGGGCACGAGGGGTCGACCGTGCTGGTCGCGCTGAACGGGCTGCGGCTGCTGCGCTCCTCGGCCTGGCGGGCCGCCGCCCGCGAGGCCGAGGGCGGTCCGCCGGCTCAGCGGCCGGTGCGGACCAGCCCGGCGGCGACCCCGAGCAGCACCAGCCCTGCTGCGGGCACCGCCACCAGCCAGGGCGCCCACTCCAGGTAGACCACCCCGTCGGCGAGGCTGCGGCCCCACTCCGGTGACTCGGCGCCGGCCCCGAGGCCGAGGAAGGACAGCCCCGCCAGCGCCAGCGCGGTGTGCGGCACCCGCAGCAGCGCGTGCCGGCCGACCGGCGGCAGGACCACCGGGAGCAGGTGGTGCCGCACCAGGTGCCAGCGACCGGCCCCGCTGGTGCGGGCCGCGAGGTGGAAGCCCGAGGCGCGCACCTCGGCGGCCAGGATCCGGGTGTGCACCGCCAGCGGGATCCAGGCGACCAGGCTCACCGCCACGGCCGCGCCGGCCAGGCTGGGCCCGGCGACGGCGGCCACCGCGATGCCCACCACCACCGCCGGCAGCGCGTTGAGCACGTCGGCCAGCCCCGCCCGCTCCCGGCCGACCAGTCCGGCGGCGACCCCCACGACCAGGACCACCGCGCTGATCAGCAGGGCCAGCCCCACCGAGGGCAGGGCGCCGGCGGCGAACCGGGCGAGCACGTCGCGGCCCAGCGCGTCCGCGCCCAGCGGGTGCGCCCACGACGGTGCGGCCAGCCGGTCGCCGAGGTCCTGGGCGGCGGGGTCCCGCAACACGCCGGCGAGGACCACCAGCAACAGCACGGCGAGCAGCCCGGCCGCCCACCGACCGGCGCCGGGCGCCGGGGGCGGCAGCTCCGGCGACAGCCCGCCGTCGGTGCCCGCCGGCCCGAGCAGCGCACGGTGCAGCAGCACCCCGGCCCCGCCGGCGGCCAGACCGAGCAGCACCAGCAGCGCGACGGCGGCCTGCACGACCGGCAGGTCCTGGGCCAGCGCAGCGGCCAGCGCGACCCGGCCGAGCCCGGGCACGTCGAACACCGCCTCGATCACGGCCCCGGCCCCGAGCAGCCCGACGAGGAGCAGCAGGACCTGCGGGACGACGACGGTCAGCGCCCGCCGGGCGACCGCGCCCTGCACCGCTGCCCGGGAGACGCCGGCGGCCCGCCAGGTGCGCACCCACGCCTCCCCCGCGGTCTCCCGGACGGCGCCGGCCAGCACCCGGCCGAGCAGTCCCCCGGCCGGCAGGGCGAGGGCCAGGACGGGCAGCACGAGGTGCTCCGTGCCGGTGAACCCCGACGTCGGCAGCAGCCCCCAGCCCACGGCCACCACCGCGACCCCGAGGACGGCCAGCACGAACTCCGGCAGCGCGGCGAGTGCGGCGGCCAGCACCCCCGCCGCGCCGCCGCCGTCGGCGCGGCCGTCGGCGGCCCGGCGCACGGCGGGCGACGCGAACAGCACGGCGAGCACGACGGCCACGGCCGCCGCCGTCCCGGCGAGGGTCGCGGAGACGCCCAGTGCCGGCGGGACGACCTCCGCGACCGGCTGCCCGCTGACCCAGGAGGTGCCGAGGTCGCCGGTGACCGCGCGTCCGAACCAGGACACCGTGCCGCGGACCGGGTCGGCGGGGAGGTCGAGCTGCTCGCGCAGCGCGTCGAGCGCGGCGGGGTCCGGTTCGCGTTCCACCTCCCGGGCCCGCAGCACGGTGCGCGCCGGGTCGTCCCCGGACAGCCAGGGCAGCGCCCCGACCAGCAGCCCGGTGCCGGCGACCGCGCCCAGCCCGGTCAGCGCGGGGCGGAGCAGGCGCGACCGGAGCCGTCCGGGAGTGCGCCGCGGCCGGGCCGTGGCCACCGGCCGCACCCGGCCGGCGGCGGTCACTCCTCGACCGTCGTCTCGGTGCCGAGCAGCAGCCGGTCGAACGGGTCGACGACCAGCCCGCTGACCGTCGGGGCGTACCCGGTGTGGGTGCGCTCGTGCAGCACCGGCACCACGGCGCCGGTCGAGAGCACCGGGGCCTCGATCCGCAGCGCCGCGGCCCGGCGCTCCTCGGGGTCGGCCAGGGTCGCGGCCTCGGCGACGGCGGCGTCCACCGCCGGATCGCAGAGCCGGGCCAGGTTGCAGCTGCCCTCGCAGGTCAGGTCGGCGGCCAGGTAGCCGACCGGGTCGCCGGTGTCGCCCAGGTAGAGCCGGCTGGCGAGCACCGCGTCGTAGGTGCCGGCCAGCAGGTCGGTCTCCAGGGTGGCGTACTCGGCCACCACCACCTCCACCGTGAACCCGGCCTGCCGCAGCTGCTCGGCGAGCACCGCGGCCGCCTCGGGCAGCTCGGGCCGGTCGGAGTACGTGGCCAGCCGGATGCTCGCCCCGGCCGGGTCGGCGGCCGGGGGCAGCGTGACCGCCGGTCGGTCCAGGCCGCCGGCGGTGTCGTCGGCGAACAGCCCCTCGGCGACGTCGGCCCGGCCCTCGTAGACCGCGTCGACCACCGGCTGCGGGTCGATCGCCGCGACCGCGGCCGCGCGCAGGCCCGGGTCGGCGAACGGCCCGTCCGCGGTGTCCAGGGAGAGGGAGACCAGCCGCGGCAACGGGACGGAGAGCACCTCGGTGCCGGTCAGCGTCGGCAGCTGGGCGATGGGCAGGTTGACCGCCACGTCCAGCTCACCGGCCCGCAGCCCGGCGGTGCGCGCGGCCGCGTCGGCGGGGAAGGTGACGTCCACGCCGGCCAGCTCCGGCGCGCCCGCCCAGTGGTCGGCGTCCGCGGTGAGGGTCGCGCCCGACGCGCCGCGCAGCTCGGTCAGCTCGAACGGCCCGGTGCCGGCGCCCACCGGGTCCGGCGCCGCCGGGTCGGCGTAGGCCGAGGGGGCCAGCACCACCAGCCCGGGGGCTGCCAGCCGGTGCACCAGCAGCGGATTGGGCTCGGCCACCCGGACCTCGACCGTGTCCTCGTCCACCGCGCGGGCGGTGAGCCCCAGGCCGTCGATCGCCCGGGGGGCCGGCGCTGCGGCGGCCGCTGCCGTCAGGGCGCCGACGACCGCCTGGGCGTCCAGCGGCGTCCCGTCGTGGAACGGCACGTCCCCCCGCAGGTCGAGGGTGACGGTGCGGTCGTCGACCCGGCTCCAGCTCTCGGCCAGCAGCGGGACGGGCTGGCCGGCCTCGTCCAGCCCCACCAGCGTCTCCCCCACGCCCATCCGGGTGAGCAGCACCGCGTCGTCGGAGAACGGGGAGAGCGCGGCGACCGGGGGGAAGGCGAGCGCCAGCGCCAGCCGCTGCCCGCCGTCGGCGGACTGCTCGCCCGAGGGGGCGAAGCACCCGGCGAGCAGGAGGGGCAGCGCGAGCAGTGCACCTGCGGGGCGGGGCATGGTCCCTCTTCTCGGTCGGCCGGTCACGGGTTCACCGGTTCCTCGGCGGGGACGGCGGGTGCCGGCGCCCCCGCCGCCGGGGTGCGGGCGATCCGCCGGGTGAGCAGCGCCAGGCCGACGGCCGAGGCCGCGGGCAGGGCGGCGAGCACCAGCCACGGGACGGCGGCGGCCGGTTGCGGCCGGTCGGCGAGGTCGAGCAGGGCGCCCACCCCGGTGCTGCCGACGAGCACCGCGGCGCCGCCGGCGGAGGCGAGGAAGCCGAAGTGGGCACCCAGCCGCCGCTCCCCGGCCAGCCGGGGCACCAGGTCCTGGGCGAGGGGCACGGCGACCATCTGGCCGGTGTAGAGCAGCAGCACCATGCCGACCGCCGGCGCCAGCGCCCAGATCCCGGCGGGCGGGGCGAACGGGGCGCAGACCGCGACCAGCAGGAACGACGCGCTCATCAGCGCGAAGCCGAACGGCAGCGCCCGCTGCACCCCGGCCCGCCGGGCGCGGGCGGTGACCCGCAGCTGGAACAGCAGCACCGACACCGCGGCCAGCACGAACAGCCAGCCGAGCGCGCCCTGGCCGCCGGTCGCCCGGGAGAGCTCGACGGGGAGGGCCAGGTAGAGCTGGTTGTAGCTGAGCAGGTAGGTGCAGTAGCAGGCGGTGAAGGCCAGGAAGGTGCGGTTGCGCAGCACGTGCCCCCACCCGGCGAGCACGCTCTCCTCCCCGCTGCCCTCGGTGCGCAGGTTCCGTGGCAGCCAGCGCAGGTGGGCGGCGAGCACCACGCCGAAGACGCCGGCGGAGATCCAGCAGGTGACGCTGAAGGGCACGGTGAGCAGGACGGCACCCAGCGCCGGCCCGGTGACCGAGCCGAGCTTGCTGGCGATGGCGTCCAGGCCGAAGACCTCGGCCCGGGTGACCACCCCGGCGGCCTCCAGCCGGTGACCCTGGTCGGCCAGTGCGGACTCCACCGCCGGGGAGAACAGCGCCGCCGCGAAGCCGACCAGCACCGTGCCGGCGAGCACGGCGGGCAGCGAGGTGGCGACGGCGAGCACCCCGAACCCGGCGATCCGGATCAGGCAGCCGATGACCACGACGGGTTTGACGCCGAACCGGTCGGCCAGCCCGCCACCGAGGAAGAACAGCCCCTGCTGGCTGAAGGTGCGCACGCCGAGCACCAGGCCGACCAGCCCACCGGCCAGCGCCAGGTCCTCGGTGAGGTGCACCGCCAGGAACGGCACCACCAGGTAGAAGCCGATGTTGAACGCCAGCTGGGACAGCAGCAGCAGCCGGGGCACGGCCGGCAGCCGCCGGAACAGCACGAACGGCTCCCAGCTGATCCGCCCGGTCCGGCCGGCGCCGGTCATGTCAGCACCAGCCGCGGGACGGCGGCCACCAGCGCGTGCGCCTCGCGGCTGGCCGGATCGGTCAGCACGGGGGTCACCGGCCCGGACTCCACGACCCGGCCGCCGGCCAGCACCACGACGTCGGAGCAGAGCGCGGTGACGACGCCCAAGTCGTGCGACACCACCAGCAGCGCGACGCCCTCGGCATCGCTGACCGCCCGCAGCAGCTCCACCACCTGCAGCCGGACGGCGGCGTCCAGCGCGCTGACCGGCTCGTCGGCGATCAGCACCTGCGGGCGCGGCGCGAGCGCCCGGGCCAGCGCGATCCGCTGCCGCTGGCCGCCGGAGAACTCGTGCGGCAGCCGGCCGGCGGCGTCCGGGTCCAGCCCGACGGCGAGCAGCAGCTCGGCGACGCGGGCCCGGTGGTCACCCGGCACCTGCAGGCAGCGCAGCGGTTCGGCGACGGCCTGGCCGACGCGCATCCGCGGGTTGAGCGAGCGCCCCGGGTCCTGGGGCACCACCTGCACGGCGCGGCGGAACCAGTGCAGCGCGCTCGGCCGGCCCGGCTGCACCGGCCGGCCGCGGTAGGTGACCTCCCCGGCGTCGGGCCGCTCCAGCCCCAGCAGCAGCCGGGTCAGCGTGGACTTGCCGGCGCCGGACTCCCCCACCACCGCCAGCCGCTGACCTGCGGTCAGGCCGAGGTCCACACCGTCGAGCGCCGGCCCGGCGCTGCCGCGGTACCGGCGGGTCAGCCCGCGGGCGGCCAGCAGCAGCTCGGCGCTCACCGGGCGCCCACCAGGACCGGCGGGCTCAGCGCAGCGGTGGCCTCGACCAGCGCGCGCACCGCGGGGTGGGCGTGCCCGGCCAGCACCTCGCGCAGCGGCCCGTCGGCGAGCAGGTGCCCCTCGGCCAGGACCAGCACCCGGTCGCAGGTGGTGGCCGCGGCAGCCAGGTCGTGGGTGACCAGCAGCAGCCCGGCGCCTCGTTCGCGGGTGGCCCGGCCGAGCACGGCGAGCACGCCGTGCTGCGCGGTCGCGTCCAGCGCCGAGGTCGGCTCGTCGGCGACCAGCAGCCGCGGACCGGCGGCCAGCGCCAGGGCGAGTGCGGCCCGCTGCCGCTGCCCGCCCGAGAGCTGGACGGAGAAGCGCCGTCCGCTGCCGGCCGGCAGTCGCATCTCGGCCAGCAGCTCGGCCGCCCGCGCGGCAGCCGCGCTGCGTCGCACCCCGGCCCGGCGCAGCGGTGCGGCGACCTGCCGGCCCACCCGGACCTGCGGGTTGAGCGACGTGCCCGGGTCCTGCGGCACCAGGGCGGTGACCGGGCCGCGCAGCGGCCGGAGCTCCCGTTCGGCCGCACCCACCACCTCGGTGCCGCCGACCCGGACGCTGCCGGTGACGACGGCGTCCGCCGGCAGCAGCCCGAGCAGCGCCAGGGTGGTCAGCGTCTTGCCCGAGCCGGAGGCGCCGACGAGGGCGACCCGCTCGCCGGCGCCGAGGTCGAAGGAGACCCCGGCCACGACGGGACGCCCGCCGAAGCCGACGGTGAGGTCGCGGACCTGCAGCAGAGGGATGCCGACGGTCATCCGGCGTCCGGGGTCACCAGGCGTCCGCGGTCAGCACGGTCAGCACGTCGACGTTGCGCTGGCCGGTGAACGGGTCGCGGCCGTGCAGGCAGCGGTAGTTGTCGACGACCAGCACCTCACCGGCCTCCAGCCGGAAGTGCGGTACGACGTCGACGGCCGTGGCCAGCACGTCGGCCCACAGGTCCAGCTGCGCGTCGTGCTCGGCGGCACGCGGCTCGCGCGGCACCGGGACGGCGGTCTCGCTGGCCCGCACGACCCGGCGGCCGGCCCGGGTGTGCTCGACCAGCCGGCGGACCAGCGGGGTGCGGGGCACCTCGTGCGGCGCGGAGGCCCAGCCGCCGAAGTAGTCGACGTCGGTGCCGGTCAGGAAGGCGTGCAGCTCCGGGCACCCGGTGGCCAGCGCGTCGACGAGGGCGTACCCGTCGACCAGGAAGGAGTCCCCGCCCTCGGGCGCGGGCCGGACGCAGCGCTGCAGCAGCCCGTCCTCGTCCGGGTCGCGCAGGGCGACGGTGCGGCCGTGCACGTCGACGACGACGTACGCCCCGTCGCTGTGCAGGCCGAGCAGCTCGCCGGACTGCTGGCGCAGCGGGCGGACGGCGAACAGCTGACGCAGCCGGTCGCCGTAGACCTGGGCCGCCACGACCGGCAGCGCCTCGGGGCCGGGGGTCGGCTCGGCGACGACGACCGCGCCGTCCCGGGCCAGCAGCTCCCGGGCCTCCTCGGGGGTGCTCGCCGACTGCGGGAGCACCCCGGTGCTGCCGAGCAGGTCGGACAGCTCGCGGCGGACGGCGCCCACCCGGCGGCCGGAGGGCGTGCGTGTGGCCAAGGGGTTCCTCCAGGGGCTGCGTCGTACCGGCGGCGGGGAGTCGCCCGACCGGGCTGCGAGTGGGCCTCGCGCCGAGCACCGTATTGCAAGCCGTTTGCAGCAAGACGACCGGCCCGCGATGGGCAGCCGACGAGCACCCGACACCGCCGGGTACATTGCCGACAATGATTATCAGTCCGTGGCGGCGTGCGGAGCGATCGGCGGCCCTCGTCGTCGACGACCTCACGGTCTCCCTCGGCGGCCGCGAGCTGGTGCGTGGCGTCCGGCTCGCGATCGCGGCGACCGAGCGGGTGGCGCTCATCGGCGCGTCGGGATCGGGGAAGTCGCTCACCGCCGCAGCGGTCCTGGGCACGCTCCCGGTCGGCGCCGAGGTCCGGGGCAGCGTGCGGGTGGCCGGTGCCGACGTGACCCGGTTGCCGCCGGCCCGCCGGTCCGCGGCCGCCCGGGTGGCCGCGGTGGGTCAGGACCCGGCCGCCGCGCTCAACCCGCTGGTGCCGGTCGGCGCCCAGCTGGCCCTGCCGTTGCGCAACCACCGCGGACTGGGCGGCGCCGCACTGGCGAGCGAGCGCACCCGGCTGCTGGCCGCGGTCGGCCTGGGGGACGCCGACCGGGTGCTGCGGAGCACCGCCGGTGAGCTGTCCGGTGGCCAGCGGCAGCGTGTCTGCATCGCCATGGCCCTCGCCTCCCGGGCCGGGCTGCTGGTGGCCGACGAGCCGACGACCGCCCTGGACCTGGTCACCCAGGCCCAGGTCGTCGCGGTGCTGCGCGAGGCCAGCCGGGACGCCGCGTTGCTGTTCATCACCCACGACCTCGCGGTGGCCGCCTCGTTGTGCGACCGCGCGGTGGTGCTGCACGCGGGCGCCGTCGTCGAGGACGCCCCGATCACCCGGCTGCTGACCGCGCCGCAGCACGAGCAGAGCGCCGCGCTCGTGGACGCCGCCCGAGCCGGCGCGCTCCCGGCCCGGATGGGTGCCGCCTCGTGAGCCGCCCGGTCGCGAGCCCGGTGCTCACCGCCACGGGCATCGTGCGCGGCCACCAGCTGCCCCGACGGCGGCCGTGGGGTCCGCGCGACGTCGTCGCCGCGCTGCGGGGGGTCGACCTCCAGGTCGCTCCCGGCGAGCGGGTCGGGCTGGTCGGCACCTCCGGCTCGGGCAAGTCGACGCTGCTGCGCTGCCTGCTCGGACTGGAGAGCCCCGACCGCGGCACGGTCACCTTCGCCGGTCGCCCCGTCCGCCCGGGGTCGACGGCGTCGCTGCGCTGGTACCGCCGGCTGGTCCAGTACGTGCCGCAGGACCCGGCCGGGTCGCTCGACCCGCGCGCGACCGTCCGCGAGCTGGTCACCGTGCCGCTGCGGCACCTGCAGGTCCCCGGCGACCACGCCGCGGCCGTGACGACGGCGCTGACCCGGGTGGGCCTGGACCCCGACCTGGCCGGACGCCGGCCCGGGGAGCTCTCCGGCGGCCAGGCCCAGCGGGTGGCGCTCGCGCGGGCACTCGCCCCGGAGCCGGCACTGCTGCTGGCCGACGAACCGGTCAGCGGCCTGGACCTGCCGGTGCGCGACCAGGTGGTCGAGGTGCTGGCCGACCTCTCCGCCCGCCAGGGCCTGGGGCTGGTGCTGGTCTCCCACGACCTGGCCGTCGTCGCCCGGCTCTGCGACCGCACCGTCGTGCTCGCCGACGGGCTCGTCGTCGAGGAGGGCCGGACCACCGACCTCCTCACCCGCCCCGCGCACCCCCGCACCCGGGAGCTGCTCGCCGCCGTCCCAGTCCTCCCCGCCTGACCCAGCCCTGCACCGCCCATCAGAGAACGGAACGATGTCCTCATCCCGCACCCCCCGCCTGCTCGCGCTCGGCGCCGCCGTCGCCCTGCTGACCACCGGCTGCTTCAGCAGCTCCGCCGACGGCGGCAGCAGCGACCCGGCCGACGAGGGCCGGATCTCGCTGGCGATGCTGCAGCCGCCGCGCTCGGGCCTGAACCCGCTGACCGACGACGCCTTCAAGCTCTCCCGCTGGAGCACCGCCGAGACCCTGGTGGTGCTGGACGCCGACGGCGACGCCCAGCCGGCGCTGGCCACCGAGTGGACCCGGACCGACGACCTCACCTGGCGCTTCACCGTCCGCGAGGGGGTCGAGTTCCACGACGGCACGGAGCTGACCGCCGAGCAGGCCGCCGCCGCGCTGACCGCCGCGAACGAGGCCTCGCCGCGGCCGCGCATCCTGGACGGCGTCGAGCTGACCGCGACCGCCGACGGTTCCGACGTCGTGGTCACCACCGGCGAGCCCGACCCACTGGTGCCGCAGCGGATGTCCAGCCCGCAGCTGGCGGTGCTCGCCGCGGCCGCGTACGAGGCGGACGGCCGGGTCGACCCGGTCGGCACCGGCACCGGCCCGTTCGAGCTGGTCGCCGTGGACGGCACCTCCGGCGCCACCCTCGACCGCTTCGACGGCTACTGGGGCGACCCCGCGGCCGCCGCCGGCATCGACGTCGCCTTCGTGCCCGACGGCACCGCCCGGGCCGCGGCGCTGCGCACCGGCACCGCCGACGTCGTCGAGGCGGTGCCGGTCTCCCAGGCCGGGCTGGTCGACGAGGAGCTGGTGCACGAGGTGCCGATGCCGCGCACCAACACCCTGTACCTGAACACCGCCTCCGGGCCGTTCGCCGACCCTGCGGTGCGCGCGGCCGCCCGCGCCGCGGTCGAGCGGGCCACCATCGTGGAGACCGTCTACGAGGGCCGGGCCGACGTCGCCGAGGGCCTGCTGGGCCCGGCCATCCCGTGGGCCGCCGACCTGCGCGCGGACCAGGCGGACGCCTCGGCGCCCGCCGTGCCGGCCGGCACGACGATCACCCTGGGCACCTTCACCGACCGGGCGGAGCTGCCCGAGGTGGCCGTGCTGCTGGAGCAGCAGCTGGAGGCGGTGGGCTTCACCGTCGAGCAGGACGTGCGGGAGTACGCCTTCATCGAGGCCGACGCCCTGGCCGGGGCCTTCGACGCGTTCATCCTGTCCCGCGCCACGGTGCTGGACTCCGGTGACCCGGTCGCCTACATGTACAGCGACTTCGCCTGCGAGGGCTCCTTCAACATCTCCCAGCTGTGCGACCCGGCGGTGGACGCCGCCCTGGAGGAGGCCGCGGCCGCCACCCCCGGCCCGGAGCGCCAGCAGGCGGTCATCGACGCCGAGCGGGCGATCCTGGACACCGGTGCCGCGGTGCCGATGCTGCACGAGCGGGTCATCCAGGGCGAGGCGTCCGGCGTCTCCGGTGCCGTGCGCGACCCGCGCGAGCGGGCGCTGATCAACGCCGACACCACCGTCGGCGAGGACTGAGCCGTGCCACGGCGGGGATGGGTGACCGCCGCCTCCCGGGCGGTCACCGTCCTCGGCGTGGTGGCGCTGATCGGGGTGCTGCCCTGGCTGTCGGGCCGCAGCCCGGAGCTGTCGATCCTGCGGGCACGTTCGGCCGAGCAGGAGGCCACCCCGGAGGCGCTCGCCGCGATCCGGGCCGAGCTCGGCCTGGACGCCGGCCCGCTCGGGCTGCTCGGGCACTGGCTGTCCGGGCTGGCCCGCGGCGACCTGGGCACCTCCTGGATCTCCGGCGGACCGGTGGGTCCTGGGCTGGTCCAGGCCCTCGGCGTCTCGGTGACGCTGATGGGCGCAGCCCTGCTGGTCGCCCTGGGAACGGCGGCGCTGCTGTGCTGGCCGCCGCTGCGCCGGGTCGCCCGGGGCGGGCAGGGTGCGGCGCACCAGGGCGCGGCTCAGCTGCCCGGCCGACGCGCCTGCGACCTGCCAGGTGGACACCCAACGCTCGGTGCCGGTCACGGTCAGCCCGTCGGCGACCAGCCGGCCGATCA
>NZ_JAAKGN010000113.1:0-16117 GCF_011039295.1 Modestobacter sp. KNN46-3
GTTGTCCGGCACCGGGGCGTGCACCTGACGACACCCGAGGCGACCGCGGTGCGGCTGGCCTCGGCGTTGCCCCTGGTCGAGGCCGTGGCCGCCGTCGATCAGCTGGTGGTGCTCGCCGGCGCCGACCTCGAGGAGGTGCGCTGGCTGGCCGGCACCGCCCTCGGACCGGGCAGTCGGCGCGCCCGCCGTGCCGTGGCACTGGCCGACGGACTCGCCGAGTCCCCGCAGGAGTCCCGGTTGCGCCTGCTGATCGGTGACAGCGGTCTCCCGGCACCGGTCGCCCAGTTCCGCGTGCTGGACGGCGGCCGCGTCGTCGCCCGGGTGGACTTCGGCTGGCCAGAGCAGCAGGTGGCGCTGGAGTACGACGGGCCCTGGCACGCGGAGCCCGGCCAGTTCGCCCGCGACCGGCAACGGCTCAACCGGCTGACGGCGGCCGGCTGGCGCGTGCTCTTCGTGACGGCGGCCGACCTTCACCAGCCGGAACGACTGGTCGCACGGATCGCCGCCGCGCTCGGCGTTGTGCGCTGACTGCCGGTCGGTGGACCCACGACCGACATCCGGTGCACAACCGCGACCAACGGTGTGAAGGTCAGGGGCGTTTGGCGGACAGGACTGCGTTGTAGACGTCTCGTCTCGGCAGGCCGGTGCGGGTCATCACGGTGCGGATCGCCTCCTTGCGGTCGGCGCCGGCGGCCTCCTCCGCAGCGACCTCGGCGGCCAGTTCCGCCGGCGTCAGGGTGGCCGGGCCGGCGACCGCGCCGGCGACCACCAGGGTGATCTCGCCGCGCACGCCCTCGGCGGCCCACTCGGCCAGCGAGGCCAGCGACCCGCGGCGGACCTCCTCGTGGGTCTTGGTCAGCTCCCGGCAGACCGCGGCGGGCCGGTCGGCGCCGAGCGCCCCGGCCGCGTCGGTGAGGGCGTCGGCCAGCCGGTGCGGCGACTCGTAGAACACCATCGTGCGCGGCTCGGCGGCCAGCGCCGCCAGCGCCGACCGCCGCTCCCCGCCCTTGCGCGGAAGGAAGCCCTCGAAGGTGAAGCGGTCGCAGGGCAGCCCGGAGACGGCCAGCGCCGTGACGACGGCCGACGGTCCGGGCACCGACGTCACCTCGATGCCCGCCTCGATCGCCGCCCGCACCAGCGTGTACCCGGGGTCGGAGACCGACGGCATGCCCGCGTCGGTGATCAGCAGCACGGTGCGGCCCTCGGTCATCGCCGCCACCAGCCCGGGCAGCCGCGACCGTTCCACGGTCTCGTGGAAGGTGACCACCTTGCCGGTGAGGGTCACCTCGAGGTCCTTGGCCAGCCGGTGCAGCCGCCGGGTGTCCTCGACCGCCAGGACGTCGGCGTCGGCCATCGCCTGCCGCAGCCGCGGGCCGACGTCGCCGGGCTGTCCCAGCGGTGCCCCGCCCAGCACGAGTCGTCCGGTCATGCGGCCGAGCCTGTCACGCCGGCTCGCCCAGCTCGGCCACATACCCTGGCCGGCATGGCGGTGCTGGTCCCGGAACGCACGGAGTCAGCTCCCGGGGCACCCGCTTCCCGCCGTTTCCCGCCGCTCCCCCGGCCCCGCCGGCAGGGCACCCCGCCGCTGCCGACCGACCGGGTGCTGGCCGCGGTGCTCACCGCCGTGCTCGGGCTGGTGACCCTGGTGGCCCGGCTCTGGGACATCGGCTACCCGACCGAGCTCGTGTTCGACGAGGCGTACTACCCGCCCGAGGGCGCCGAGATGCTGGAGCTCGGCTACGAGTACAACCGCGGCTACACGTTCATCGTCCACCCGCCGCTGGGCAAGTGGCTGATCGCGGCGGGCGAGCAACTGTTCGGGTACGGGCCGCTGGGCTGGCGGGTGCCCAGCGCGGTGGCCGGGACGGTGGCGGTCGTCGTCCTCACCCGGCTCGCGCGCCGGCTGACCGGCTCGACGCTGCTGGGCCTGCTCGCCGGCCTGCTCCTGGCCGTCGACGGCTTCTCCTTCACCCTCGGCCGGATCGGGCTGCTGGACGTCTTCCTGCAGGTCTTCGTCGTGAGCGCGGTCGCCTGCCTGGTGGTCGACCGGGACCAGGTGCGGCAACGGGTCCGGGACGGCGCCGACCGGGTGACCGCGGCCGGGTTCCGGCTCGGCCCGCGGGGCTGGCGGATCGCCGCCGGGGTGCTGTTCGGCTGCGCCTGTGCGGTGAAGTGGAGCGGGGTCTGGTTCCTGGCGTTCTTCGCGGTGCTCTCGCTGTTCTGGGACCGGGCCGCCTGGCGCGAGGCGGGGGTCCCCCGGCCCACCCGGACGGCGCTGCGCCGAGGTCTGCCCGGGGCGACCTGGGCGCTCGCCGTCGTCCCGGTGCTGACCTACCTGGCCTCCTTCGCCGGCTGGTTCCGCGGGGAGAACGCACAGGGCCGGCACTGGGCCGCGGAGAACCCGGACACCTCGTTCGGCTTCGTGCCGGACGCGCTGCGCTCGCTGTGGCACATGCACGGCGAGTGGCTGGGCTTCCACAGCGGGCTGTCGAGCCCGCACCCGTGGGAGTCCAGCCCGTGGTCCTGGCTGGTCGACGGTCGGCCGATCTTGCTGTGGAACCCGCAGGGGCTCACCGACGCCGCGGGTGACCAGGTCGTCCGGTACATGCTCATGCTGGGCACGCCGACGCTGTGGTGGCTCTTCACCCCGGCGCTGCTGTGGCTCGGGTGGCGGATCGTCGCCCGCCACGACCCGGCGGCCGTGGTCGCCGCGACCGGCATCGCCGCGGGCTGGGGCACCTGGTTCATCAACCTGGACCGGACGATGTTCATCTTCTACATGGCCCCGGCCCTGCCGTTCTTCGTGCTGGCCGTCGTGCTCGTGCTGCAGGACGTGCTGGGCCCACCAGCCGCCTCCGCGCTGCGCCGCCAGGTGGGGCTGGCCGTCGTCTGCCTGTACGTCGCGGTGGTCGTGGTGACGTTCGCCTTCTTCCACCCGGTACTCACCGGCCAGCCGCTGTCGCACGCGGAGTGGCTGCAGCGGATGTGGCTCCCTTCCTGGTTCTGACCGCTGGACGTCAGCCGGTCGGGTCGGCGGCCGACATCCGCGACCGCGCCCCGGCTCCCCAGGCGGCTGCGGCGTCCGGCTCGGTCTCGATCCGCCAGTCGACGTCGGCACGGGTGTCGACGTGGTCGAACCAGACCAGGCCGGTGACGTCCGGCCGCTGCTGGACGGCGGCCATCATCTCGGTGATCCAGGCCGCCTTGCTGCCGCCGGAGCCGGAGCTGCCGACCTCGGCGACCCACACGGGCCGGCCGGTGAGCGCGCGCACCTCGGCGATGCTCTCGTCGAACAGCGAACCGAAGTCGGTCCACTCGGTGCGGTGCCCGTCGTGCGTCCGGGCGCCCCAGTTGTAGTTGCTGAGCCCCACCGCGTCGACGGCGTCGTCCCCGGGGAAGAGCGGGCCCAGCGGAGCGCCACCGGTGTAGACGGCGTTGGGCGCCCAGAGCCACTCCACGTTGTCCACGCCGAGGGCGGCGAAACGGCCCTGGACGTGCCGCCAGGCCCGGACGTAGTCGCCGTCCCGGTTGCCGTTGACCCCGCTACCCCACGGGTACCAGTTGCCGTTCATCTCGTGCATGAGCCGGATCGTCAGCGCCCGCCCGTGTTCCCGCACGGAGGCTGCGTAGCGGTCGATGTAGTCGTCGTGGTCGCCCGCCGCGATCGCGGCGAGGCTGTAGCGGGGCTGGGCGGTGCGGGGGCCGGTGGGGTCCCAGGGCTCCCAGGTCACCGACAGCCGAGCGCCCCGGGAGGCCACGGCGTCGGCCAGGTGCGGGTCCAACGGGCGGTCCGCCGACCAGTGCTCGAAGACGTCGAACAGCTCCGGATGTGTGCCGGTGGCCGCGATGAAGGCGTCCAGCTCCTGGATCGACGCGGCCGAGATGCCGAGCGTGGGGGTCCGTGACGCCTCCGGGACGCCGGCCGGTGGGGTCGGACCCGGGGACACCGAAGACGGCGACGACGTCGGCCCGGGGAGTGCCGTGGCGGGCTGGGCGGGTCGCGCGGCGGGGGCCATGACCACTAGGTACGCCACCAGCGCCGCGACGGCAACGGCCGTGCCGACCACCAGGACGTGCCGGCCTGCCCGGACGGGGAGGACCCGGGGGGCTGGGGAGACGTCCACACACCCACGATGGAGGTCAGGGGCCCGTGCGGTCAGCGACGCTCCCTCGTCGGGGGGACGTCACCGACCTGCTCGCGGGCAGGCGCACCCCGGAAGGGTGGCCACCCATCGCCACGGGTCGTGCCGGGACAGACGCTGCCCAGGTGACCGAGGTGAACGGGACTGCTCCCGCCGTCCGACCCGAGCGCCGGGAGACCGGGCGCCTGTACGGCCGTACCGCGACCGAGGTGACGGGCCCGCTGCAGCCGCGGACGGACCGCGTGCGGTACCGGGACGTCCTGACCCCTGCCCAGCGACGAGGGGTGCTGGCACTCGGCTGGGGACACGTGGTCCTGTCCGTGGGGATGGCCGGGTACCTGCTGCTGCCGGCGAACCTCCCGGTGCTGCGCGCGGATCCGGTCGTCAACACCCTGGCCGTCGCCGGGCTGCTGACGATGATCCTGCTGCAGCTGATCGCCGGGCTGCGCACCTGGACGGTCATGTACCACGCCGGCCGGGCGAAGGACCCCGTGGCCATGCGACCGGAGCCCGGCCTGCGGGTGGCCGTGCTGACCACGATCGTGCCCGGCAAGGAGCCGCTGGAACTGGTGATGGCGACCCTGCGGGCGATGACCCGGATCCGGCACGACGGACAGCTGGACGTCTGGCTGCTGGACGAGGGCGACGACCCGGAGGTGCGGCGGCGCTGCGCGGAGCTGGGCGTCCGGCACTTCAGCCGCAAGGGCGTGCCGGAGTGGAACCAGGCCAGCGGGCCCTTCCGGGCCCGCACCAAGCACGGCAACCACAACAGCTGGCGAGCCGGCAACGAGCAGGACTACGACGTCGTGGCCCAGATGGACCCCGACCACATCCCGTTCCCGAACTTCCTCGAGCGCACCCTCGGCTACTTCGCCGACCCCGACGTCGCCTTCGTGGTGGCGCCCCAGGTGTACGGCAACCTGACCGAGTCCTTCGTGGCCCGCGGCTCGGCCGAGCTCGCCTACCTCTTCCACGGGATCATCCAGCGTGGCGGCAACGGGCACGACGCGCCTCTGCTGATCGGCACCAACCACCTGTACCGGCCGGCCGCGTTCGCCCAGATCGGCGGCTACCAGGACTGCATCATCGAGGACCACCTGACCTCGATGGTGGTCTACACCGCGGTCAACGAGGCGACGGGCCGGGACTGGAAGGGCGTCTACACGCCGGACGTGATCGCCGTGGGCGAGGGCCCGGCCACCTGGTCGGACTTCTTCAGCCAGCAGAAGCGCTGGGCGTACGGCATCTGGCAGATCGCCCGGCAGCACTCCGGGCGACTCTTCCCGCAGATGCGCACCCGGCAGCAGCGGCTGTCCTTCTTCGCCCTGCAGACGCACTACCCGACGACGGCCATCGCCTGGGTCGGCGGGATCTCGCTCTCGGTTCTGTACCTGGTCGGCGGGGTGGCCGTGACCGACCTGCCGCTGGGCCAGTGGGGTGCGCTGTTCGCCGCCAACCTGATCGCCGGGCTGGTCTTCGCGACCTGCCTGCGCCGGTTCAACCTGGTGGAGCACGAGCGGCGCTCGTGGGGCGTCACCGGCATGCTGCTGGACCTCTTCACCGCCCCGGTGTACGTGGCGGCTGCTGCCGCCCAACTCGCCGGTCGCCCACTGGCCTACGTGGTCACCGCGAAGGGCAGCGCCGCGACCGGGGACACCTGGCGCACCTTCCGCCCGCACCTGTTGTGGCTGGGGATCGCCGTGTCCGCGATGCTCACCGGCCAGCTGCTGGAGCACGAGTACCCGGCGCTGTACGTGTGGGCCGGGCTGACCGCGGTGGTGTGCTTCACCCCGGTGCTGTTGGTGTCGGTCAACCGGGTGGCGGAGGCCCTGCCCGTGCAGCTCGCCCGGCTGCGGCCGGTCCTGGGCAACCGGCGGCTGGGCGATGCGCTGGTCGCCCAGGGCGCCCTGACCCCGGCGCAGCTGCGTGAGCTGCTGGACCTGCAGGCCACCCGCGAGGCCGGTTGGCTGCGGCTCGGGGACCTGGCGGTCGCCGAGGGGTACATCAGCACCTCGCAGCGGGCGAGCGCCGCCGCGCAGCTGCGGCCCACCCGGGGTGCACCGGCGACCGCGATGGCCCAGTCCTGATCCGGGCGCCCGGAAACACGTCAGGCCGGGCCCTGGTGGGCCCGGCCTGACCGGGGTGGAGCTGAGGGGAATTGAACCCCTGACCCCCTCGATGCGAACGAGGTGCGCTACCGGACTGCGCCACAGCCCCTCGGACGGAGAGCTTACCGTCCGGTTCCTCCGGCGCTGCACGGGGGCAGCGCCGGAGGTCCTCCCTCAGCCGTTGACGACGCGCTTCGGGGCGTAGACGTCGATGTCGGCGAAGCCGATGTCCTCGTCGTCCAGCCCGACCACGGCGCTCTGCTGCCAGCCGGCCGGGGCCGGGGTGCGAGCCGCGACCACCCGTCCGGGGCGCAGCGGGTGCACGGGAGCCAGCGGCAGGCTGGGGTGCACCTGACCGGCCTCGGCCGCCACCGTGGCCGGTGCGGGCGTCGGCTCCGGGCGGGCAGCCGCCGGACGCTGCTGCACGGGGCGGGCGCGCGGCGGTCGCTGGGCGGCCCGGGCCGCACGGCGGGCGGCGGTCCGCCGCTCCCGCTTGGCCGCGGCCGCGGTCACCATCAGGTAGCCGACGACGGCGAGGTCCAGCAGCACCTGCGGTGCCCACAGCCACGACCGGTAGGCCAGCGCACCGATCAGCGCCAGCACGGCGAGGCCGACGAGCCCGGCCAGCGTGCGACGACGCCGGGCGTGCACGTCGACCTGGAGCTCACCGCTGCTGCGCAGCTGTGCCCGGTCGATGCTCACCCGCTCGGTCTCGGCGTGGACCACCGGGTCCACGGGCCGCCGTCGTTGCAGGGTCCGTCCTGAGTTGGCTGCACCGTTCACCGTGTGCGTGTCGCCCCGGGTGACCACCATCGGCACCAGGACCACGAACCACAGCACGACGAGAGCGGCCAGCAGTACGCCCGATCCCATCTCGAACACCCCGATCCATCCCTGGCCCAGCGGAACGACCCCATCCCTGGGGCCACACGAGTCACATCCGTCACTCGGGAGTCAAGGTAAGGCCGCGGACTGCCGATACCCGGGACGTCTCCCGGTGTGTCGGCGCGTCGCCGGCGCAACCGGCGTGTCGGCGTTCCCGCCCGGCCGCTCAGCGAGGTGCGCGGGCGCGCCACCGGGCCAGTACACCCCGGGGGTTCTCCCCGGCCAGCAGGGCGTAGCCGAGGTGGTCCCGCCAGGCCCCGTCGATGTCCAGGTAGTCGCGGAACAGCCCCTCCTGCCGGAAGCCCAGCCGCTCGACCAGTCGCCGGCTCGGCCCGTTCTCCGGCCGGATGTCGGCCTGCAGCCGGTGCAGCCCCACCGGCCCGAAGGCGTGGTCACAGACCAGCGCCACCGCCAGCGAGGCCACGCCCCGCCCGGCCACGGCCTGGTCGACCCAGTAGCCCAGGCTCCCGGAGCGCAGCGCCCCCCGGACGACGTTGTCGACGGTCACCTGACCGGCCAGCCGCCCCTCGTACCGCACGGCGAAGGGCAGCGACGTCCCGACCCGGGCACGCCGGGACGCCGCCCGGCGCATCGCCCGGTAGGCCGCCGGGGTGTGCCGCTGGGACCAGGTCAACCCGGTGGAGGGCTCCCAGGGCAGCAACCACGCCTCGTTCGCGGTGCGCAGCCGGGCCCACTCGCGGGCGTCGTCGCGGCGCAGCGGGTGCAGCTCGACCGGCCCCCAGGCCAGCCGTGCCGGCCAGCCCGGGTGCAGGGTCGGGTCCAGATCAGCCCCCGAGCAGCATCGGCATGACGGTCACGAGTCCCCCGGCGGACACCTCGGTGACGTCCTCGTCCACCACGATCAGGCAGTTGGCGCGGGCCATCCGGGCGAGCATGGCCTGGTCGCCGTCCCCGATCGGCTCGACGACGTAACCGCCGTCGGGGTGGCGCATGACCTGGCCGTGCAGGTACTGCCGGTACCCCAGCGGCGAGAGCAGCTGCTGGGCGGAGACGGCCTGCACGGTGCGCCGGAACAGCTGGCGCTTGCCGAGCATCAACCGGATCGCCGGGCGGACGAAGACCTCGAAGGCGACCAGGGCGGCGACCGGCTCACCGGGCACGCAGATCACCGGGACCGCGTCGGGCCCGAGCTTGCCGAAGGCGTGCACCGGGCCGGGGTGCATGGCCACCTGGGTGAAGGTGACCCCACCGAGTTCGTCCAGCGCCTCCTGGAGCAGGTCGTGACCGCCGTTGGCGAAGGTGCCGGCGACCAGGACGATGTCGCTGCGGAGCATCTGACCCTCCAGCAGCTCGACCATCCGCCGCCGGTCGTTGGGCATGATCCCCGCCCGGTAGGCCGCGGCGCCGGCGTCCCGCGCCGCGGCGGCCAGCGCATAGCTGTTCACGTCGACCTGCTGGCCGGGGCCGGCGACCGCGCCGACGTCGACGAGCTCGTCCCCGGCACACAGCACGGTGATCCGCGGGCGCGGCCGCACCGCGACCCGCTCGCGCCCGACGGCGGCCAGCAGGCTGATCTGGGCCGGCCCGATGGGGGTGCCGATCTCCACCGCGGTGTCACCGGTGGCGACGTCGTCCCCGACCCGGCGGACGTAGCTGCCCGGCGCGAGCGCGGCGAAGACCTGGACCCGGGCGGCGCCCTGGTCGGTCCAGGCGGCCGGGACGACGACGTCGGCACCGGCCGGCAGCATCGCGCCGACGGCGACCTTCTGTGCGAGGCCGGCGCTGATCGAGGTCGGCTCCCCGTCGCCGGCGGTGGTCTCACCGACCACAGCGAGGTCGACGGGCTGCTCGACGGTCGCGGTGGCGATGTCGGCCGCGCGGACGGCGTACCCGTCGAGCCCGGCCTGGTCGAAGGCGGGCAGCGAGCGCTGGCTGGTGACCAGCTCGGCGCAGAGCAGCCCCTGGGCGTCGAGCACCGCGAGCTCGATCGGGTCGGGCTGGGGGACGGCGCCGAGGATCTCGTCCAGGTGGTGCTCGACGGGGCGCAGCCGGACCCCGGACACGTCGACCGAGCCGGTGTCGGCCATCGGGTCCGGTGACCGGTCGCCGGTGGCGATCGCCGGCGAGGGCACCCGGTCGGAGGAGAACACCGACCGGTCGACCTGCACGGTGTCGTGGGTGACCACCGGCGCCGGGCCGGAGACCGACCGGTTGTCCCGTGGCGACGGGACCAGCCCGCCGCTCGTCAGGTCCAGCTGGGTCGTGTCCCGGCCTCCGCCGGAGATCCACCCGCGTGTGCTGTCGTCGCTCATCCCCACCACCGTCGTCCCTCCGTCATCGGGCCAGCCCCGCGCCCGGATCGACCGGTCACGGCGCCGATGACGGACCTGGGCCCGATGGTGCCCTCTGGAGGGGCCGCTCAGGCGGGCGACGCGCCCTCGGCGGGGAGGTCCGCGACGAAGTTCCGCAGCCACGGGCCGAAGGACGGACCCAGGTCGTCGCGCTCGACCGCCAGCTGGACGACCGCCTTGAGGTAGTCGAGCTTGTCGCCGGTGTCGTACCGACGGCCGGAGAAGACCACGCCGTGCACGGGCATGCCGTCCTCGACCAGCTTGAGCAGCGCGTCGGTCAGCTGGATCTCCCCGCCGCGGCCGGGCGGGGTGTCCCGGATCGCCGGGAAGACCTCCGGGGGCAGCACGTAGCGGCCGATGATCGCCAGCGTGCTGGGCGCCTCGTCGGCCGGGGGCTTCTCCACCATGCCGGTGACCCGGAAGACCTGGTCGCCGGCGGCGTCCCCGGAGACGTGGGCGTCCTCGACGGCGACGGCGCCGTACTTGGAGATGTTGTCGGCCCCCACGTCCAGCAGCGCGATGACCGCGCCGCCGTGCTCGGCCTGCACGGCGAGCATCTGCTCGAGCAGGTGGTCGCGGGCGTCGATGATGTCGTCGCCGAGCAGCACCGCGAACGGCTCGTCGCCGACGAAGGGGGCGGCCTGCAGGACGGCGTGGCCCAGGCCCTTCGCCTCGCCCTGGCGCACGAAGAAGACCTGCGCGACGTCGGTGGACTCGTGCACCGCGTCGAGCCGGCTCTGGTCGCCCTTGGCCTCCAGGGCGGTCTCCAGCTCCGGCGTCCGGTCGAAGTAGTCCTCGATGCTGCCCTTGTTGCGCCCGGTCACCATGAGCACCTCGCCGACGCCGGCCCGGGCGGCCTCCTCGACGATGTACTGCAGGGCCGGCCGGTCGACCACCGGCAGCAGCTCCTTGGGGACGGCCTTGGTGGCCGGGAGGAAGCGGGTTCCCATCCCGGCGACCGGGATGACGGACTTCGTGGCCGGGCGCGGGCTCGGGGCGGACTCACTCGACATGCCGGGCAGCGTAGCTAGCCTGCCGCCATGGCGGACTCCCCCGAGGTGGTGAGCGCGAAGGCCGCGCTGCGGGAGTCCCTGCTGGCCGGACGGGCAGCCCGGTCGCCGGCAGCCCGTACCGCGGCGGCCGAGGCGCTCGCCGAGGCGCTCGCCGAGCGGCTCGGCGGGAGCTCCGTGGTCGCCGCGTACGTGCCCGCCGCCGAGGAGCCCGGCGCCGGCCGGCTGCCCGACGCACTGCCCGGCCGGCTGCTGCTCCCGGTGGTGCCGGCGCGCGGGCAGGAGCTCACCTGGGCCGAGCACGACGGCCGGCTGGCTCCCGGCCGCTTCGGGCTGCTCGAGCCGACCGGCCCCCGCCTGCCGCCCGGTGCGCTGGCCGCGGCCGACGTGGTCGTCGTCCCGGCGCTGGCCGTGGCCGCCGACGGCATGCGGCTGGGTCGCGGCGGCGGCTTCTACGACCGTGCGCTGGCGCACGCCCGCCCCGGCGCGACGGTGGTGGCGCTGGTGTTCGACGAGGAGCTGGTGGCCGAGCTGCCGGCCGGTCCGCACGACCGCCGGGTGACCGCCGTCGTCACCCCGTCTGCCGGCTGGTGGCAGCTCGACTGACGCGCGCGGCGGACCGGTGAGAGGGTGACCGACGTCTCCGTCGTCTCGTTGGAAGGACCCCACCCTCGTGAGTGGCCCCCTGGACGGCGTCCTCGTCGTCGACCTGACCCGCGCCCTGGCCGGACCGCACGCCGGGATGATGCTCGGCGACCTCGGCGCCCGGGTGATCAAGGTGGAGAGCCCGGGCAGCGGTGACGACAGCCGCGGCTGGGGCCCGCCGTTCGTCCAGCCCGAGGGCGCCGGCCGGGAGTCGACGTACTTCTTCTCCGCCAACCGCAACAAGGAGTCGATCACCCTCGACCTCAAGGACAACGCGGACAAGGAGGTCCTGACCGAGCTGGTGCGCCGCGCCGACGTGCTGCTGGAGAACTTCCGGCCCGGCACGCTGGCCCGCCTCGGCTTCGGCACCGACGTGCTCGCCGAGCTCAACCCCCGGCTGGTGCAGCTGTCGATCAGCGGCTTCGGCCACGACGGCCCTGAGGGCCAGCGCGCCGGCTACGACCAGATCGCCCAGGGCGAGGCCGGGCTGATGTCGCTCACCGGCTCCGGCCCGGAGGACCCGCAGAAGGTCGGCGTCCCGATCGGTGACCTGCTGGCCGGCATGTACGGCGCCTACGGGGTGCTGGCGGCCCTGTTCGAGCGCGAGCACACCGGCCGCGGTCAGGTGGTGCGCACCTCGTTGCTGGCCGCCGTCGTCGGCGTGCACGCCTTCCAGGGGACGGCGTACACCGTCGCCGGCCAGGTCAACCGCGGGCAGGGCAACCACCACCCCTCGATCGCCCCCTACGGCCTGTTCCGCTGCGCGGGCGGGAGCGTGCAGCTCTCCTGCGGCAGCGAGGGCCTGTGGCGCCGGCTGTGCACCGAGTTCGGCTTCGACCCCGACGCCGAGGGCCTGGCCACCAACGGCGAGCGGGTGGGCAACCGCGACCGGGTGATCGAGCTGCTGGAGACCGCCTTCGCCGAGATCCCGGCCGAGGAGCTGCTGGCCCGGTTGGCCGCGGCCGGCGTGCCGGCCGGCAAGGTGCGCACCCTGGACGAGGTCTACGCGTGGGAGCAGACCCTCTCCCAGGGGCTGGCGATCTCCGTCGACCACCCGACCGCCGGGCCGCTCACCCTGCCCGGCCCGCCGCTGCGCTTCTTCGCCCCCGGCACCGACGGCGAGACCGAGACGACCCGTCGCGACCACACCCCGCCGCCGGTGCTGGGCGCCGACGGGGAGGCGATCCGGAGGTGGCTGTCCGGGCCGACCGAGGGCGTGCCGCAGCCCGACGGCGAGGGCGCCGACGTCGAGGACGGGCACGCCACGTGAGCTCCCGGCTGGACGCCCGGGCGCTGCGGGACATCGTGCTCGACCCGGGGTCCTGGCGGTCCTGGGACTCCAGCGTGCCCCCGCGCGAGGTCGAGGACGCCTACGCCGCAGAGCTGGCCCGCGCGGCCGAGAAGAGCGGCCAGGACGAGGCGGTCGTCACCGGCGAGGGCACGCTGCGCGGCCGGCGGGTCGCCGTCGTGGCCGGGGAGTTCGGCTTCCTCGCCGGGTCGATCGGCATCGCCACCGCGGAGCGGCTGATGGCGGCGGTGGAGCGGGCCACCGACGAGGGGCTGCCGCTGCTGGCCGCGCCGGTCTCCGGGGGGACCCGGATGCAGGAGGGCACCGTCGCCTTCCTGCAGATGATCGGGATCACCGCGGCGATCGCCCGGCACAAGGAGGCCGGGCTGCCCTACCTGGTGTACCTGCGCGGCCCGACGTTCGGCGGGGTGCTGGCCTCCTGGGGCTCGCTGGGGCACGTGACGATCGCCGAGCCGGGCGCCTCGATCGGCTTCCTCGGCCCCCGGGTGTACGAGGCGCTGTACGGGGAGCCCTTCCCGCCGGGGGTGCAGACGGCGGAGAACATGGCCTCGCGCGGGCTCATCGACGGCGTCGTCCCGGTCGACGAGCTGGCCGACGTCGCCGACCGGGCACTGCGGGTGCTGGCCGCCCGGGAGACCTGGCACCGTGCCGCCTCGGTCGAGGGCCCGGTCGAGGGTGACGGCACGCAGGCCGACGACCCGGAGGACGGCCGCAGCGCCTGGGACGTGGTCACCGCGTCCCGGCGGACGTCGCGCCCGGGGGCCCGCCAGCTGCTGCGGACGGCGGCGACCGACGTCGTCACCCTCAACGGCACCGGCGCCGGCGAGTCCGACCCGGGGCTGCTGCTGGCGCTGGCCCGCTTCGGCGGTGCGCCCTGCGTCGTGCTGGGCCAGGACCGGCGTGGGCAGTCGCTGTCGGCGCCGCTGGGCCCGGGTGCGCTGCGCGAGGCCCGGCGCGGCATGCGGCTGGCCGCGGAGCTGCGGTTGCCGCTGCTCACGCTGATCGACACCCCGGGCGCGGCCCTGTCGGTCGACGCCGAGGAGGGCGGGCTGGCCGGGGAGATCGCCCGCTGCCTGCAGGACATGGTGGTGCTGAAGGCGCCGACCCTCGCCGTGCTGCTCGGCCAGGGCACCGGCGGCGGCGCGCTGGCCCTCGTGCCGGCCGATCGGGTGCTGGCCGCGGCCAACGGCTGGCTGGGCCCGCTGCCCCCGGAGGGCGCGTCGGCGATCGTGCACCGCACCGTCGACCGGGCCGACGAGCTCGCCGCCTCGCAGGGCGTGCGGGCCACCGACCTGTGGCGGGCCGGGATCGTCGACCGGGTGGTGCCGGAGCGGCCCGACGCCGCGGACGAGCCGGTGGAGTTCTGCCAGCGACTGGGCCGGGTGCTGGCCGAGGAGCTGGCCGGGCTGCTCGGCCGGGACGACGTCGAGCGGATGCGCTCCCGCACCCGGCGCTGGCGGCACCTGGGCCACTGACGCCGTGCCCCGTCCGCGGCGTCCCCCGTCCGCAGCGGTGATCAGGTCACCTGATCACCGGCTGTCCCCCCGCACCAGCGTTGGCGCGGGGGGACAGCTGTTGGTGCAGGGGGACTGCCCGAGGAGCCGGGGGACGTCGTCCTGACCATCGTACCCGCCCGCCAGGATGATCGGCGTGGACAGCCGACCGATCCGCCGCTTCCGACCCGATCCCGGCCGGCCCGCCCCGACCGGCGAGGAGCGTGCGCGGTGGCCGCTGACCGTGCCGGCGGTCGCCCAGCTGCTCGACACCGGCTTGGAGCTGCCGCACGGCGCGCTGGTGCTGGTCGGTGAGAACGGGTCGGGCAAGTCGACGGCGATGGAGCTGCTCGCCGTCACCCTGGGCCTCAACCCGGAAGGCGGCACCGTGAACACGCGGTTCAGCACCCGGCCCAGCGAGCCGGAGTCGCTCGGGCTGGTCGTCGAACGCAGCCCCGGCGCGTCCCGGTGGGGCTGTTTCCTCCGTGACGAGACGCTGCACGGTCTGTACAGCCACCTGGAGGAGCTGCGCGGCCCGGACCCGAACTACCACGAGCTCTCCCACGGGGAGGCGTTCCTCGAGGTCCTCACCCGGCGGGCCGGCCGCAGGGGCGGCACCTACCTGCTCGACGAACCCGACGCGGCGCTCTCCTTCGGCGGCAGCCTGGCGCTGGTCACCGTGCTGCTGGACCTGGTGGCGTCCGGCGCGCAGGTCGTCGTCGCCACCCACTCCCCCGTCGTCGCGGCACTGCCGGGAGCCCAGCTGGTGGAGGTCGGCGACTGGGGGATGCGGCCCGCGCAGTGGGACGAGCTGGAGCTCACCGTCGACTGGCGTCAGTTCCTCACCGACCCGGCTGCCTACCTCCGCCACCTGCGGTGAACTCGGTCGCCGACGACGGGGTTGCCGACCTCCGCAGCGGGCACGGCTGTCCAGGAGCCGGTCAGACCTTCCGGCTCCCCGCCTCGGCCACTGGCCGGGCACACGAGGAGACCCCATGTCGAACGACCAGCACACCGTCCTCCGCTCCATGCACGACATCGGCCTGGCCGCCTGGTTCGGCGGCAACCTGATGGGCGCCGTCGGCCTGAACAAGGCCGCGGCCGCCGCCCGCGACAGCACCGAGCGGACGCGGCTGTCCTCCATCGGCTGGGCGGCCTGGGCGCCGGTGCAGGGTGCCGCGATCGCCGCGCACCTGATCGGCTCGGTGGGCATGCTGCGCGCCGACCGTGGCCGGGTGGCCACCGGCCCGGGAGCGATGGCGAGCACCGTGGTCAAAAGCGCGCTGACCGTCGCCGCGATCGGGACGTCGATCGCCAGCGGCGCCCTGGGCGCCAAGATCGGGGCCAAGTCACCGGTACCGAGCGAGACCGCGACCGACCCGGCGCCCAACACACCGTCGGACGTCGCCGCCGCGCAGAAGGGGCAGAAGCCGCTGCAGTGGGTCAACCCCGCGCTGACCGGCGTGCTCATCGTGCTGGCCGCTCAGCAGGGCGAGCAGCAGCGGACGAGCTCCACCGTGCGCGGAGCCCTGGGCGCAGGCCTGACCAGCGTGAAGGCCGCGGTGTTCCGCGCCGCCTGAGCCGGCCCGGCCTGAGGCGGCGGCGTCCCAGCCGGTGCCTCAGGCCGCGGTGGCCTGCCCGGCCGGGGTGAGCCCCCAGGCCGCGGCCAGCAGCTCCAGGCTGCGGACCCGCTCGGCCACGCCGTGGGTCGAGGCGGTGACCATCAGCTCGTCGACGCCGGTGTCGGCGGCCAGCTGCCGCAGCTCGGCGACCGCCCGCTCCGGGCCGCCGACGATCGCGTTGCTCGGCATCCCCTCGGCGGCGGCCCGCTCCGGGTCGGTGGCCGCCTCCGCGAGGCTGGGCACCGGGCGCAGCCGGTTGGTGCGGATGGACAGCCGCATCAGCTGACCGGGCAGCGCCAGCCGGCGGGCCTCCTCGTCGGAGTCGGCGACCAGTGTGCTCGCGGTGACGACGGCGTACGGCCGGGGCAGTGCATCCGAGGGCCGGAAGGACTCCCGGTAGAGCTCCAGCGCGGCGACGGCGTGCGGGCTGCCGAAGTGGTGGGCGAAGGTGAACGGCAGCCCGAGCTGCCCGGCCAGCTGCGCGGAGTAGCTGCTGGAGCCCAGCAGGACCACCCGGGGCGCCGAGACGGCGGCCGGCGTGGCGGTGAACCGCTCGGCCAGCCCGCCCTCGACCCGCTGGTCACCGAAGAG
>NZ_JAAKGN010000114.1:0-16108 GCF_011039295.1 Modestobacter sp. KNN46-3
CTCGGTGGCCTGGTCGTCCGGGTGGACGACGAGGTCATCAACGGCAGCATCGCTGCGCGACTCGAGGCCAGCGGCCGGCGGCTCGCCGGCTGAACCAGCTCGACCGGCACCGCCGCACCGCACCACCACAGACACCAGCAGGAAGAGGACGCAGAGCCATGGCCGAGCTGACGATCTCCGCGGACGAGATCCGCAGTGCCATCCAGAACTACGTCACCGACTACACCCCGGACGTCTCCCGGGAAGAGGTCGGGGTCGTCACCGAGTCCGGCGACGGGATCGCCCGGGTCGAGGGCCTGCCCTCGGTCATGACCAACGAGCTGCTCGAGTTCGAGGGCGGCGTGCGTGGCCTGGCCCTGAACCTCGACGTGCGCGAGGTCGGCGTCGTCATCCTGGGTGACTTCTCCGGCATCGAGGAGGGCCAGACGGTCCGCCGGACCGGCGAGGTCCTCTCGGTCCCCGTCGGCGACGGCTTCCTCGGCCGGGTCGTCGACCCGCTGGGCAACGCCATCGACGGCGGCAGCCCGATCGAGACCACCACCCGGCGCGCCCTGGAGCTGCAGGCGCCGACCGTGGTGCAGCGGCAGTCGGTGCACGAGCCGATGCAGACCGGCATCAAGGCCATCGACGCCATGACGCCGATCGGTCGCGGTCAGCGGCAGCTGATCATCGGCGACCGGCAGACCGGCAAGTCGGCGATCGCGCTGGACACGATCATCAACCAGAAGCAGGCCTGGGCGACCGGTGACCCGGCCCAGCAGGTGCGCTGCATCTACGTGGCGGTCGGCCAGAAGGGGTCGACGATCGCGGCGACCAAGGCCGCGCTCGAGGACGCCGGCGCGATGGAGTACACGACCATCGTCGCCGCCCCCGCCTCCGAGGCCGCCGGCTTCAAGTACATCGCCCCCTACACCGGCTCGGCCATCGGCCAGCACTGGATGTACGAGGGCAAGCACGTCCTGATCGTGTTCGACGACCTGTCCAAGCAGGCCGAGGCCTACCGCGCCGTGTCGCTGCTGCTGCGCCGCCCGCCGGGCCGTGAGGCCTACCCCGGCGACGTCTTCTACTTGCACTCCCGCCTGCTGGAGCGTTGCGCGAAGCTCAACGACGAGCTGGGTGCGGGCTCGATGACCGGTCTGCCGCTCATCGAGACCAAGGGCAACGACGTCTCGGCGTACATCCCGACCAACGTCATCTCGATCACCGACGGCCAGATCTTCCTGGAGACCGGCCTCTTCAACTCCGGTGTCCGCCCGGCGATCAACGTCGGTGTGTCGGTGTCCCGGGTGGGCGGTTCGGCGCAGATCAAGGCGATGAAGTCGGTCGCCGGTCGGCTGCGGCTGGACCTGGCCCAGTTCCGCGAGCTGGAGGCCTTCGCCTCCTTCTCATCCGACCTGGATGCCTCCAGCCGGGCGACCCTGGAGCGGGGTCAGCGTCTGGTCGAGCTGCTCAAGCAGGGTCAGTACTCCCCGTACCCGGTCGAGCGCGAGGTCGTCTCGCTGTGGCTGGGCACCACCGGCAAGCTGGACCGGGTGCCGGTGCCGGACGTGCGTCGCTTCGAGGCCGAGTTCCTCGACTTCCTGGGCCGGGGCGACAGCATCGTGTTCGACTCGATCCGGACCTCCAAGAAGCTCGAGGACGACACCGTCGCCAGCCTGGAGTCCTCGGTCGAGACGTTCTACGGCCAGTTCACCACCTCCGAGGGTGAGTCACTCCGGGGCAACGAGCCCGAGGCCGAGGCCATGGACGCTCGTGAGCGGGGCCAGGAGACCGTCCAGGTCAAGCGGGCCGGCTGACGATGGCTGGTTCCCTCCGCGCGCTGCGCCGCCGGATCCGCTCCACCCAGTCGACGAAGAAGATCTTCTCGGCCCAGGAGTTGATCGCTGCCGCGCGCATCGTCCGTGCCCAGGCCCGGGTGGAGGCCTCCAAGCCCTATGCCCGGGAGATCACCCGCGTGCTGTCGGCGCTGGCAGGCTCGGCGAGCCTGGACCACCCGCTGCTGACCGACCGGGAGAACCCCAGGCGGGTCGCCGTCCTGGTGGTCACCTCCGACCGTGGGTTCGCCGGCTCGTACAACGTCAACGTGCTGCGGCGGACCGAGGAGCTCCTCGCCCTGCTCCGCGACGAGGGCAAGGAGCCGCTGCTCTACGTCGTCGGCCGCAAGGGCGAGACGTACTACCGGTTCCGCGACCGGGACGTGGAGGAGACCTGGAGCGGGTTCTCCGAGCAGCCCGGCTACGAGAACGCGCAGGACATCGGCCGCACCCTCATCGCCGCCTTCACCGCTGGTGAGGACGACGACGAGACCGGCGCTGGTGCCGACGACGTGCTCGGCGTGGACGAACTGCACATCGTCTACACCGAGTTCCGGTCCCTGCTCTCCCAGGTGCCGGTGGCCAACCGCATGGCGCCACTGGTCGTGGAGGAGGTCGACGAGCTGCGGGACGACCGCGACGCGCAGGTCGAGGAGTCGCGCAGCTCGGACATCACGCCGGCGTACGAGTTCGAGCCGTCGGCCGAGCAGCTGCTGGACGCGTTGTTGCCGAAGTACGTGACCACCCGGATCTACGCGGCACTGCTCGAGGCAGCCGCCTCGGAGTCGGCGTCGCGCCGCCGGGCGATGAAGTCGGCGTCGGACAACGCCGAGGAGCTGGCCAAGAACCTCTCCCGGCAGGCCAACGCGGCCCGTCAGGCGGAGATCACCCAGGAGATCAGCGAGATCGTCGGCGGTGCCGACGCACTCGTGTCGGCCAACGCCGACGACTGAGCCACCCGCCCCGTCCGCGGCACCGACCGCCGCGGACGGGGACCATCAAGACGCGAGACCACCGAGCCCGAGGGCAGGAGAGCAGCACAGATGACCGTCACCGAGGAACGTCCGTCCAGCCAGGAGACCGTCGGCGCAGGCCGCGTCGTCCGGGTCACGGGCCCGGTCGTCGACGTCGAGTTCCCCCGCGACGCGATGCCCGAGCTCTTCAACGCCCTCAAGGTCGAGGTCACCCTCGCCGACCTGGGCAAGACGCTGACCCTCGAGGTCGCCCAGCACCTGGGCGACAACGTGGTCCGCACCATCTCGATGGCCCCGACCGACGGTCTGGTCCGCGGTGCCCCGGTGAGCGACACCGGGTCCCCGATCATGGTGCCCGTCGGCGACGTGGTGACCGGCCACGTGTTCAACGCCCTGGGGGAGTGCCTGGACACCCCGGGCTACGCCGAGGACGCCCTGCACTGGTCGATCCACCGCAACGCGCCCAAGTTCGACCAGCTGGAAGGCCGCACCGAGCTGCTGGAGACGGGGATCAAGGTCATCGACCTGCTGACCCCCTACGTCCGCGGTGGGAAGATCGGCCTGTTCGGCGGTGCCGGTGTCGGCAAGACGGTGCTCATCCAGGAGATGATCCGTCGCGTCGCCCAGGAGTTCGGTGGTGTGTCGGTGTTCGCCGGCGTCGGCGAGCGCACCCGTGAGGGCAACGACCTCATCACCGAGATGACCGAGTCCGGCGTCATCAACTCGACCGCACTGGTCTTCGGTCAGATGGACGAGCCGCCGGGCACCCGGCTCCGGGTCGCGCTGTCCGCCCTGACGATGGCGGAGTACTTCCGCGACGAGCAGGACCAGGACGTGCTGCTCTTCATCGACAACATCTTCCGGTTCACCCAGGCCGGCTCCGAGGTCTCCACGCTGCTGGGGCGCATGCCCTCCGCGGTGGGCTACCAGCCGACCCTGGCCGACGAGATGGGCACGCTCCAGGAGCGGATCACCTCCACGCGGGGTCGGTCCATCACCTCGCTGCAGGCGATCTACGTCCCCGCCGACGACATCACCGACCCGGCGCCGCACACCACGTTCGCCCACCTCGACGCGACGACCGTGCTCTCCCGGCCGATCTCGGAGAAGGGCATCTACCCGGCCGTCGACCCGCTGGACTCCACCAGCCGGATCCTCGACGCGCAGTACATCGGGCAGGAGCACTACGACACCGCCCGCGAGGTCCAGCGGATCCTGCAGCGTTACCAGGAGCTGCAGGACATCATCGCGATCCTCGGCATCGACGAGCTCGGCGAAGAGGACAAGCTCACCGTCAACCGCGCCCGTCGCATCGAGCGGTTCCTCTCGCAGAACATGTTCGTCGCCGAGGCGTTCACCGGGCAGCCCGGTTCCTACGTCCCGCTCACCGAGACGTTGGAGGCCTTCAAGGCGCTGACGGTCGGCGACTACGACCACGTCCCGGAGCAGGCCTTCTTCATGTGCGGTGGCCTCGAGGACCTCGAGCGGAACTACGACAAGCTCAAGAAGAGCTGAGCAAGGACCCCTCGCCCCCGCCGCTCGCAGGTTCGCGACGGGCCCTGCGAGGGGGCCGTCCCAGCACCCCGCCACGGCCGGGCATCCCTTCGGGGGTGCCCGGCCGTGGCGTTTGCCCGGCCGTTCCGTCCCCGGCCTTGGCGTCCTCCGGCGGCAGGCGTCCGATCGCGGCATCGACGCCGTGACGGTCTGCGCGCCCGCGGCGCCGCTGTGCCTCCGGCACGCCATCCGTTCGAGTGGGCGGGAGCGCAGGGCCTCAAGTTCGGGCGGCCGGGTGACGAACATGAGTTCCGGTACGTCCGAGCGGCGGGCGTCACGCACAGGAGAACGACTCGTGCACAGCAGACGCACCACCCTGCCCCCCGTCTCCGGCGGGCCCGCGGCGGGACGCCGCGAGGAGACCGACGGCCAGGTGCCCCCGGGCGACGTCCTGGAGTGGAGCTGGCCGCCGTACGCGCCGCTGCCCGTGGACGGCGAGCCGTTCGACACGGCCGAGTGGGCACCGCCGTCGGTGGTGTGGCACCCGCAGCTGCGGCTGGGGCGCTGGACGGTGGTCTACCGCCGCACCGTCTGCTGACGGAACCCGCACCACCCGCCGGCCCGCGACGTGGTCGGCAGAGGGACCGAGCTCCCCCGATCGGGGCGGTCGTCGGCAGGGTCGGCAGCCTGTGGCGGGACCGGCGCCCGGCCGCCGGTACAGTGTCAGGGACCCGCTGCCGCGTCCATCCGGACCGGCGGCCCGCATCACCGGCCTGGCACGGGCGGTCGATGACCCTGGAGGACAGACGTGGCGACCCTGCAGGTCGAGCTCGTGGCCGTGGAGAAGATGCTCTGGTCCGGTGAGGCCAGCATGGTCATCGCCCGCACGACCGAGGGTGAGCTCGGTGTCATGCCCGGTCACTCGCCACTGCTGGGCGAGCTGGCTCCCGGCGGCGTGGTGACGATCCGCACGGAGTCGGGGGAGGACCTCGTCGTCGCCGCGCACGGTGGCTTCCTCTCGGTGACCGAGCGAGGTGTCTCCATCCTGGCCGAGACCGCCGAGATCTCCACCGACATCGACGTGGAGCGGGCCCGCGAGGCGCTCCGCCGCGCGGAGCAGGACAGCGACGACCCGGAGGCCGTCGCCGCCGCGAGGCGGGCCCAGTCCCGGCTCCGCGCCGCCGGCCAGAACGCCTGACCGCCGCCTGAGTCACTCTCGACCCGCCCTCGGCCGACGAGCCCCGCCCGGTGACCACCGCCGTCCTGGTCCTCGTCGGGCTGTTGGTGGTCGCGCTGGTCGCCGCGTTCCTGCTGCGCCGGTGGTTCCTGCTCTCCGGGCTGGGGGCGGTCACCATGTGGCTGCGTGCGCCCGGCACCTCCCGGTGGGCCGTGGGTGTGGCCTGGTACTCCGGCGACATGCTGCTCTGGTACCGCGCGTTGTCGCTGTCGGTCCGGCCGAACCGCCGCCTGTGCCGCGCCCAGTTCCAGGTCGACGCCCGGCGTCGCCCGACCGCTGAGGACCTGTCCCTGCCCGCCGACAGCGTGATCCTCACCGTCCGCACCGGAGCGGGGCCGCAGGAGCTGGCGATGGACTCCTCGACGGTGACCGGGTTCCTGTCCTGGATCGAGTCGGCTCCGCCGGTCGACCGCTGATCGAAGGACCCTCCTGCCCCCACCGCTCGCGGCGGGCCACTGCAGGAGGGCCGATCCAGCGCGTCACCCGGCTCGGGTGGTCCTAGCTCTCGCGAGCCGCGCGCTGGGCGTGGACGCCGCTGTGGGCGCCGGGCTCCCACAGCACGTCGCCGTCGGGGTTGGCGGCGCGGGCGAGGATGAACAGCAGGTCCGAGAGCCGGTTGAGGTACCGGGCGGTCTCGGCGTTGGTCCGCTCCGCATCGACCGTCAGCAACGCCCACACGCTGCGCTCGGCCCGCCGGGCCACCGTCCGCGCCGTGTGGAGCAGTGCGGCGAGCGGGGTGCCCCCCGGGAGGACGAACGAGGTGAGCGCGGGCAGCTCGGCGTTGGCGGCGTCGCAGGCCGCCTCCAGCCGCTCGGTGTAGGCGGCAGTGATCCGCAGCGGCGGGTGCTCCGGCGCCTCCTGGATCGGGGTGGAGAGGTCGGCGCCGACGTCGAAGAGGTCGTTCTGCACGCTGCGGAGCAGCTTGGTGACCTCGGCCGACGGCCCGCCCAGCGCGACGGCGACCCCGAGCGAACTGTTCGTCTCGTCGACGTCGGCGTAGGCCACCAGCCGCGGATCGGTCTTGGCCACCCGGGACATGTCCCCGAGGTGGGTCTGCCCGGCGTCACCGGTGCGGGTGTAGATGCGGGTCAGCCGGACGGTCATGGGGCCGAGCCTAGGCCGGACCGGGGGGCGGGGCGCCAGCCCCGCGCCCCGGCGGGCGACATCCACCGCCGCATCTAGGCTGGGCGGCGTGGAGTGCTTCGAGGTGACCGGCGGGGCGTCCCTGCGTGGCCGCGTCCGGGTGACCGGTGCCAAGAACAGCGCGCTCAAGCTGATGGCGGCGGCGCTGCTCGCCCCGGGCCGGACGACGCTGGACGAGGTGCCCGACATCCTCGACGTCACGATCATGAGCGAGGTGCTGCGGCGCCTCGGCTGCGGTGTGACCTTCGAGCGCTACCCGCTGGAGCCCGGCGGCAGCCCGAGCGGCGGCGGGCGGGTGCTGATCGACGTCCCCGAGCGTCCCTCCAGCGAGACCGACTACGACCTCGTCCGTCGGATGCGTGCCTCGATCAGCGTGCTCGGCCCGCTGGTGGCCCGGCTGGGCACCGCCAAGGTCGCGCTGCCCGGCGGCGACGCCATCGGCTCCCGTGGGTTGGACATGCACATCGCCGGCCTGGAGCGCCTCGGCGCCACCGTGGTCAACGAGCACGGCTTCCTGATCGCCACCGCCCCCAAGCTGGTCGGCACCTCGATCTGGCTCGACTTCCCCTCCGTGGGCGCCACCGAGAACCTGGTGATGGCCGCCGCCCTGGCCCAGGGGACGACGATCGTGGACAACGCCGCCCGCGAGCCGGAGATCGTCGACCTGTGCCGGATGCTGAGCGCGATGGGCGCCCGGATCGAGGGCGCCGGCACCTCCACGATCACGGTGGAGGGAGTGCGCGAGCTGCGGCCGGTGTCCTACTCCACCGTCCCGGACCGGATCGTGGCGGGGACCTGGGCGATCGGCGCGGTGATGACCCGGGGCGACCTGGTGATCGAGCGGGCGGTGGCCGAGCACCTGAGCGTGCCGCTGGAGAAGCTGGTCAACGCCGGGGCGACCGTGGAGTCGCTGGACGACGGCATCCGGGTGGCGATGGCGGACCGGCCGCGGGGCATGGACATCGTGACGCTGCCGTTCCCCGGCTTCCCGACCGACCTGCAGCCGATGGCCGTGGCGCTGGCCGCGGTCTCCAGCGGCACCGCACTGATCACCGAGAACGTCTTCGAGGGCCGGTTCATGTTCGTCAACGAGCTGGTCCGGCTCGGGGCCGACGTGCGCATCGACGGCCACCACGCGGTGGTCCGGGGGCGGGAGCGGCTCTCCAGCGCTCCCGTGCTGGCCACCGACATCCGCGCGGGTGCCGGGCTGGTGCTCGCCGGGCTCCTCACCGACGGCGTCACCGAGGTGCAGGACGTGCACCACGTCGACCGCGGCTACCCGGACTTCACCGAGCAGCTGCGTGGCGTGGGCGTGCAGATCGAGCGGACCCAGCGCCCGAACTGACGTCCTCGTTCAGCGCCCGCCGAAGGAGAGCGCGAGTGCGCGGGCGCGCTCGAGGTCCTCGGGGAAGACGAGGACGTCGGCCCGGTGTGCGGCCGGCTCGCGGATCGTGGACCGGATGCCGGCGTCGCTCAGCACGGCCCGCAGGGCCAGCGCCGACTCCCGGCGGGTGAGCGTGGCCACCGGCGTGAGCAGCTCCTCGCGCCGCACCGGTTTGCCCGACGAGGAGCCCGAGGCGAAGGCCCAGCGCAGGAAGAGCGCGATCAGCGCGAGCATGACCAGGGCGAGGGCCGGGCCCACGGCGTAGTGCAGGCTCCCGGCGTCGATCGGCACGCTGACCTCCCTGCGGCGGCGGCGGCGGCCGGCCGGCCGCGAGCCCGGAGCCGAGTGTGCCACCGCTGGAGGACACCCGTGGCTACTGGCCAGTAACCGCCCTACACTCCGCTGGCATGCCGTTCCCTTCAGCGCCGAAGGACCGCGACCGTCCCTGGGTCATGCGCACCTACGCCGGCCACTCCTCGCCCGCGGAGTCCAACGCCCTCTACCGGCGGAACCTCGCCAAGGGACAGACCGGGTTGTCCGTCGCCTTCGACCTCCCCACCCAGACCGGCTACGACCCCGACGACGAGCTGGCCGTCGGGGAGGTCGGCAAGGTCGGGGTGCCGGTCACCCACATCGGCGACATGCGGGCGCTGTTCGACGGCATCCCGCTGGACGAGATGAACACGTCGATGACGATCAACGCGACGGCGATGTGGCTGCTGGCGCTCTACCAGGCGGTCGCGGAGGAACACGGCCACGACGTCGCGCAGCTGGCCGGGACGACGCAGAACGACATCATCAAGGAGTACCTGTCCCGCGGGACCTACGTCTTCCCGCCGGCGCAGAGCATGCGGCTGATCACCGACATGGTCGCCTACACGGTGACGGCGATGCCGCGGTGGAACCCGATCAACATCTGCAGCTACCACCTGCAGGAGGCCGGGGCCACGCCGGTGCAGGAGATCGCCTACGCGATGAGCACCGCGATCGCCGTCCTGGACTCGGTGCGCGACTCCGGCCAGGTGCCGGCCGAGCGCTTCGGTGACGTCGTCGCCCGGATCTCCTTCTTCGTCAACGCCGGGGTCCGGTTCGTCGAGGAGATGTGCAAGATGCGTGCCTTCGGCCAGCTCTGGGGCGAGCTGACGGCCGAGCGCTACGGCGTGACCGACCCGAAGCAGCGGCGCTTCCGGTACGGGGTGCAGGTCAACTCCCTCGGCCTGACCGAGGCGCAGCCGGAGAACAACGTCCAGCGGATCGTGCTGGAGATGCTCGCGGTCACGCTGTCCCGCGACGCCCGGGCCCGGGCGGTGCAGCTGCCGGCCTGGAACGAGGCGCTCGGTCTGCCGCGGCCCTGGGACCAGCAGTGGTCGCTGCGGCTGCAGCAGGTGCTCGCGTTCGAGACCGACCTGCTGGAGTACGAGGACCTGTTCACCGGCTCGGTGGTGGTCGAGCGCAAGGTCGCCGAGCTGGTCGAGGGCGCCCGGGCGGAGATCGCCCGGGTGCAGGAGCTGGGCGGCGCGGTGGCCGCGGTCGAGTCCGGCTACATGAAGGGCGAGCTGGTGGCCTCGCTGGCCCAGCGCCGTCGCCGGATGGAGAGCGGCGAGGACGTCGTCGTCGGCGTCAACCGGTACACGACCAGCGAGCCCAACCCGCTGCTGGCCGACCTCGAGACCGCGATCCAGACCGTCGACCCGGCGGTCGAGGCAGCGGCCCAGGCCGCGGTGCAGCGGTGGCGCGCCGAACGGGCGCCCGGGCCGGTGGCCGAGGCGCTCGCCGAGCTGCGCGCGGCCGCGGGCACCGACGTGAACCTGATGGCCGCCACGCTGCGCTGCGCCCGGGCCGGCGTGACGACGGGGGAGTGGGCGGGCGCGCTGCGGGCGGTGTTCGGCGAGTACCGGGCGCCCACCGGCGTCGGGGCCGCGGGCGCCGGCGCGGCCGACACCGCGCTGACCGAGGTGCGCGAGCTGGTCCGCCGCACCGGCGCGGAGCTGGGCGGCCGGCTGCGCTTCCTGGTCGGCAAGCCGGGGCTGGACGGGCACTCCAACGGCGCCGAGCAGATCGCCGTGCGGGCCCGCGACGCCGGCTTCGAGGTGGTCTACCAGGGCATCCGGCTCACCCCGGCGCAGATCGTCTCCGCGGCCGTCGAGGAGGACGTGCACGTGGTCGGCCTGTCGGTGCTGTCGGGGTCGCATCTGCAGGTGGTCCCGGCGGTGCTGGACGGCCTGCGGGCGGCCGGTCTGGACGACGTCCCGGTCGTGGTCGGCGGGATCGTCCCGGACGGCGATGCCCGGCGGTTGCGGGACCTCGGGGTGGCCCGGGTGTTCACGCCGAAGGACTTCGGGATCACCGACATCATGGCCGAGGTGGTCGCCGTCGTCCGCGAGGCGAACGGCCTCCCGGCGCCCCTGCCCGTCTGAGGGACGAACGTCGCCGACACGGCTACTGCCTATTGACAATCGATCGACAGCTGGCGAATCTCGATCCATGTCGCCCGCACATCCGCTGCTGTTCCCGATCCGGTTCCTGCTCGCGCTGGTGTTCGCCGCGCTCGTCGCCGCCCAGATCTGGGCAGTGCCCGGGATGCTGCCGGACCTGGCCGACCCGTCGCTGGAGCAGTCCCTCGTGCGGTGGACGATGCTCGCGGTCTCGGTCCTGGGGCTGGCGTGCGTCCAGGTCGTCGTCGTCTGCACCTGGCAGCTGCTGACCATGGTCCGGACGGACTGCATCTTCAGCGCGAGGTCGCTGCCGTGGGTCAACGCGATCGTGGCGGCGATGGCCGTCGGCTGGCTCATGCTCCTGGGCGCCTTCGTGAGCTCGTACTACTTCATCATCGACGAGGTCAGCGACGACCCGGGCCCGCCGGTGCTCCTGCTGGTGCTGCTGCTGGTCGGTGCCGTGGTGGGGCTGCTGATGGTGGTCATGCGCGCGCTGCTGCAGCAGGCCACCACGCTGCGGACCGACATGGAAGCGGTCATCTGATGGCGATCGTCGTGCGCATCGACGTTGAGCTGGCCAAGCGGAAGATGAGCGTCGGGGAGTTCGCCGAGCGGGTCGGGCTCACCCCGGCCAACGTGGCGGTGCTGAAGAACGGCCGGGCCAAGGCCGTCCGCTTCAGCACCCTGGAGGCGATGTGCCGGGTGCTGGACTGCCAGCCCGGCGACCTCCTCGAGTGGGTCGAGGACGACCACGCCGAGCCGTTGGCCGTGCAGGCGGCCCGCCGGTGACCGGGTCCGTGCTCCATGCGGACCCGGTGACCGACCGGCGGGTTGCCCCGGCCGTCACCCGAGCCGGACGACGACGCCCTCGGTCGCGCTGCGGCGGGCGGCGTCGAGCACGGTGAGCGAGGCGACGGCGTCCCGCGGCTCGACCGGCACCAGGCCCAGGCCGCGGACCGCGGCGGCGAACGCCGGGTAGAACGTGTCCCAGGCGCCGGGCAGGGTGGGCACCCGGTCCTCGTGGTCCCCCCGCCGGACCCGACCCCAGCGCTCCGCCGGCTCGGCGCCCCAGTCCGGCCCGAGCGTGGCCGGGGTCTCCCCGGCGATCAGTGCGTCCTCCTGGCCGTCCATCGGCCCGCCGACGACGTAGCTGCCGGCCGTGCCGGTGACCCGGAACCGGTTGCCCGGTGCGCCCTCGCTCCAGCTGCCGGCCAGGTGCGAGCGGGCTCCGTCGGTGTGCGTCAGGGCGATGAAGACGTCGTCGTCCAGCCCGTTCGGGCGCACCCGCCACTCGGCGTAGACCGACGTCACCGGGCCGAGCAGCACCAGGGCCTGGTCGACCAGGTGGCTGCCGAAGTCCAGCAGCGTGCCGCCTCCGGACGGTGCCGGGCCGGGGTCGGGCGTGAACCGCTCGAACCGGGACTCGAACCGGGTGATCCGGCCCAGCGTCCCGGCCTCGGCGAGGGCCTGGACGGTGCGGAAGTCGGAGTCCCAGCGGCGGTTCTGGTACGGCGCCAGCGGCAGGCCGAGCCGGTGGGCCCGCTCGGCACTGGACCGGGCGGAGGGGGCGTCCAGTGCGAAGGGCTTGTCGCAGACGACGGCCAGGCCGAGGTCGAGCGCCTCGTCGGTGAGCGCGGTGTGGGTGTCGGCGGGTGTCGAGATGGCCACCGCCTCGACGCCGGCCGCGGCCAGCTCGGCCAGGGAGCCGACGGCGGTCGCACCCGGGTGCTCGCGGCTGAGCAGCTCGCGGCGCTCGGTCGAGGAGGTCGCCACGACGACGAGGTCGCACTCCGCGGCGGCGGCGAGCAGCGGGGCGTGGAAGTACCGGCCGCCGAAGCCGTACCCCACCAGGCCGAACCGAACGGGTTCCATCAGTCTCGTGCTCCTCGGGTCAGGTGTGCCGCGTCGGGGGCGTGCCGGGTCATCGTGCCGGTCACGGCAGCCGCGGGCCGAACCGGACGTCGACGCCGGGGGAGAAGAGCACGCTGTCCGGGGCGCCGCCCACCGTGGGCAGGCCGGCGGCGGCGACCAGGTCGTCCTCGAGGTCGAGCAGCTCCGCGGCGTGCAGTGGCCACTCCGGGTGCTCGTTCGGCCAGTAGGCCAGCCGGCCCAGGGTGGTCTGGTGCAGCCCCCAACGGCTGGTGAGGAACCGCGGCAGCGGACCGGGGTCGGTCAGCCGGTCACCCACCCGGACGGCGATGGTGCCCCCGGCGCCCCGGGGCCCGGGCCACCGACGGGCCGCCCGGTAGGTGAGCTGGTCGCCGTCACGGGCGATGCGCATCCGGGACCACAGGTAGGGCAGGCGGGCGACCCAGCGGGCGGCGAGCACCGGCAGCAGCCGGTCGGCCTCCAGCGACCGGAAGACCACGCCCCGCCGTCCCTGCGCATCCACCGAGTACAGCCGCACGTTCGTCTCAGCGAAGGAGCCGAGGTAGGGCAGCCCCGGCGCCCCGAGCAGGCCGATCCGGCGCATCCGGAAGGGGATGAGGCCGACGTAGGTCGCGCCGTCCAGCTCGTCGGGCTCGGTGCCGGCCGGCAGCAGCGGGGCGACCAGGGCCGGGTCGACGGCCCAGTGCAGGAACGTGACGTCCCGCCAGCCCTGGGTGAAGACGGTGCGGCTCACCGGTCGCGGGGTGGTGGGGGTGATGCTCTCGACGGTGCTCACCCGGTCAGCCTGCCCCCACCTCGGTGGGGGTGCGCTCGGCCCCTGTGTCGCCGGATGCCGTCGTGTCGTCGGAGCTCCGTCGCCGGTGCAGGAGGAACCGGAGTCCCTCGCCCAGCGCAGCCAGAGCCAGGGCCAGTCCGAGCCCCAGCAGCAGGCCGCGCAGCGGGTCGCGCTCGAAGGCCAGCCCGCCGACGTACCCGATGCCGGCCGACCAGCCGGCCCAGGTCAGGGCGGCCAGCGCGGCGAAGGGCGTGAACCGGCGCAGCGGCCAGCCCACCGCCCCGGCGGTCAGCGTCACCGCCGTCCGCAGGCCCGGCACGTACCGGGCGGTGACCAGCAGGACGCCGCCGCGCGCGGCCAGCAACCGCGACGCCCGGTCCAGCGCTGCCCGCCGCCGGCTCCCCGGCCGGGCCCACCCGTACAGCCGGGGGCCGGCCAGGTGCCCGATCAGGTAGGAGGTGTGGTCACCGGCGAAGGCACCCAGCGTGGCCACCGCGACCACCAGGGCCAGGTCGGGCTGCCCGGTGGCGGCGAAGACCCCGGCGGTGATCACCACGCTCTCGCCCGGCACAACGGGCAGGAAGCCGTCGAGCGCGGCCAGCGAGAACAGGACCAGGTACACCCACGGCGAGGCCATCAGCTCCTGCACCCAGCCGAGCACGGCGTCGGTCACGGTCGGCTCCCCGGGGACGGCATGCCCCGAGCCTGCTCGGCGGGGGAGCGGTGCACATCCACCTGAGGTAGCCGGCGGTCTCCCCCGAGAGGATGACGGGACGGAGCCCTTCGACGGGGGCCGCCTCCGGTCCCGGTCCGTTCGGCCGGTCGTTGGTCATGATCCCGCTCACGCCGCGGAATGGCGGACGGCGGTGCGGGCCTTCGCCTGCACGTGACGGATCTGTGGGGCCTGACGCGGCGGCGCGTCGTCGACCACGGGCGGATGACCACCTCCCGCTAGGGGTGCGCCGGCTCTCCCCTCCACCACCCCTGCACCGCCCCAGAGAGGCACCCCTCCCGTGCTCGCACGTCTCCGCCGCGTCCCGTTCGCGGTCCAGGTCCTGCTCGGCCTGGTCATCGGCATCGCCCTCGGCCTGGTGGCCCGCGCGATGGGCCCGGTCGCCGGCTCCTTCGTCGACGGCGTCCTGGTGCCCGGCACCGACGCCAACTGGCTGACCAGCACCCTCACCACCATCGGCAACACCTTCGTCGGGCTGCTGCGCGCGATCGTCGTCCCGCTGATCGTCACCGCCATCATCGTCAGCATCGCCAACCTCAAGCAGGTCTCCAACGCCGCCCGGCTGGCCGGTCAGACCCTGTTGTGGTTCGCGATCACCTCGCTCATCGCCGTCTCCATCGGCATCGGCATCGGACTGCTCACCCAGCCCGGCAACCGCAGCTCGGTGGACGCCGACCTCGCCGCGGCCCCGGCGACCACCGGCTCGTGGTGGGACTTCCTCACCGGGCTGGTCCCGGCCAACTTCCTCGGCCTGGAGGGGAACGGAGACGGCGGGGTCAGCTTCAACATCCTGCAGCTGATCGTCGTCTCGGTCGCCATCGGCGTGGCCGCGCTGAAGGTCGGCGACGCCGCGGACCCGTTCCTGTCGGTCACCCGCTCGGTGCTGGCGATCGTGCAGAAGGTCCTCTGGTGGGTCATCCTGCTCGCGCCGCTGGGCACCGTCGGGCTGATCGGCAAGGCCGTGGCCAGCTACGGCTGGGAGTCCCTCGGTTCGCTCGGGGTCTTCGTCGGCGCGGTGTACGCCGGCCTGGCGATCGTGCTGCTGGTCGTCTACCCGGTGCTGCTCAAGCTGCACGGGCTGTCGCCGGTGCGCTTCTACGCCGGTGCCTGGCCGGCGATCCAGCTGGCCTTCGTGTCCCGCAGCTCCATCGGCACGCTGCCGGTGACCCAGCGGGTGACCGAGGCCGACCTCGGGGTGCCCCGGAGTTATGCCTCCTTCGCGGTGCCGCTGGGCGCGACGACGAAGATGGACGGCTGCGCGGCGATCTACCCGGCGCTGGCCGCGATCTTCGTGGCGGAGTTCTTCGACGTCGACCTCTCGATCACCGACTACCTGTTGATCGCCCTGGTGTCGGTGGTGGGCTCGGCGGCGACCGCAGGCGTGACCGGGGCGGTGGTGATGCTGACCCTCACGCTGTCCACGCTGGGCCTGCCGCTGGCCGGCGTCGGCCTGCTGCTGGCGGTCGACCCGATCCTGGACATGGGCCGCACCGCCACCAACGTGACCGGCCAGGCGCTGGTGCCCACGATCGTGGCCAAGCGCGAGGGGCTGCTGGACCTGGTGCGGTTCAACTCGACCCGGACCGCCGACCCGCTGGCCCCGATCGAGCAGCGCGGCGGGGTGGACGGCGACCTGCGCGCGCCGCAGCCGGCCTGAGCCCCGGGTGCTCCCCGGGTCACTGGCCCGGGGAGCGCCCTGCCCTCAGTCGGTCAGGTCGGCGCAGCCGGACTCGTGCGGCAGCAGCGGGCGGAAGGTGATCGACCAGCGCGCGCCGTCCGCGCCGACCCAGGGGGTCATGGTGGTGGCGTCCCGGGCGACGTCGGCGAGGGCCTGCGCCTCCTCGCCGGTCGCGGTCACACAGGTCACCTCCGGCGCGATCGGTTCGCCCGGCAGTGCCGGCCCCGGCCAGGGCAGCTCCGGGTGGGCCAGTTCGTCGGCCGGCTCGGTCCACGGTCGGGCGAGCGCTGCGACCGCTTCTGGGGTGTAGGGCTCCGGCGCCTCGCTCTCGGCGCCGACGGCCTGGGTGAGGTCGGTCAGGTCGTCGAGCAGGTCCTGCAGCGCCGTCCGCGCCTCCTCCTGCTCCTCGGTGAGCCCGCCGGCGCCCACGGACTCCCGCAGCGCGTAGACCTCCCGGGTGACCGGGCCCTCGTCGGTGACCAGGGTGAAGCGGGTGGAGGTGGCATCGGCCAGCGGCGGGGAGCCGAGGTCGGCGGTCTCCGCGATGCCGG
>NZ_JAAKGN010000115.1:0-16094 GCF_011039295.1 Modestobacter sp. KNN46-3
GGGCTCGCGGAGTGGTACCAGAGACAGGGCCCCAGCTGCCGGGCTGACCCGGCTGCTGACCCCAGCCACCACCGGCGTGCCCCGGCTGCTGACCCCAGCCCCCGCCGGGCTGCCCGGGCGCCGGCTGCCCCCAGCCGCCGGGCTGACCCGGCTGCTGACCCCAGCCACCGCCCTGCGGCGGCCGGCCACCCGACGGCGACGACCCGTCCGGGCCGTACGGGGGCGGGCCCTGGGGTGGCTGGCTCATCGTGCGACCTCCGGCTCGGCTGTGTCGGGACGGCAGCCTAGGCCGCGGGGGTCCCGGCCGGCCCGGGTGCCGCACCGACGGCGAGTCCGCCAGGGCGGTCAGGCCCGGCGGCCGAACCGGGCCAGCAGGCGGGTCTGCAGGTCCGCGCCCGGCGGCACCTCGACCGGGGCGTCGAACACCCCGGGCACCCCGTCCTCGCCGAGGTGCTCCTCGGCGTAGCGGAACGCCTCGGCCACGAGCTCGGGGTCCAGCTCGGTGTCCCCGTCGAGCGCCCGGGCGAGGTCCCAGGCGTGCACGGTGAGGTCGACGGTCATCTCGATCAGGTAGTCGCTCGCCGGGGCCGGCCCGGAGGACAGCTGCACGGTGCGGGACAGCGCGTCGTCGGCGGCCCAGGCGGTCAGCGCGGCGTCGGCCGCGGACTCCCAGGCCGACAGCGGGTCCTCGCCCAGCAGCTCGGCCGGGTCGGTCGGGACCCGGGGACCGACGGCGTCCGGCGACTCCCCGGCCAGCAGCAGCGGGACCCACAGCTGCTCGCCGGTCAGGTGGGCCACCAGGTCCACGACGCTCCACTCCGGCAGCGCGGGGGCGTCCCACTCGCCGGGCTCGACGGCGTCCACCCGGTCGGTGAACTGCGCCTGGGCGCGCTGGTACCGCATCAGGAGGTCCGCACGGCGGGGATCGGGCATGCCCTCAGTAGAACGCAGCCGGGCCCCGGCACGCGCAGTGGCGTACCGGGGCCCAGGTGACGTGCTGGAACGGCCCCCGTCCAGGGACCCGCCCTGAGCTTGCGAAGGGTGGGGAGGACGGGGGTCCTTCTAGTAGGTCGGCAGTGCCTTGTCGATGCGGGTGGCCCACGCGGTCACGCCGCCCTGGACGTGCACGGCGTCCTTGAAGCCGGCGTTCTTGACCGCGGCCAGCGCCTCGGCCGAACGGACGCCGGTCTTGCAGTGCAGCACGATCGGCTTGTCCTGCGGCAGCTGCGCCAGCGCCCGGCCGGAGAGGATCTCGTCCTTGGGGATCAGCTTCGCGCCCGGGATGGAGACGATCTCGTACTCGTTGGGCTCCCGGACGTCGATCAGCTCGAAGTCCTTGCCGGCGTCCATCATGTCCTTGAGCTCGTCGACGGTGATCGTCGAACCCGCGGCGGCCTCCTGGGCCTCCTCGGACACGACACCGCAGAACGCCTCGTAGTCGATGAGGCCGGTGATCGGCTCGCCCTCCGGGTCCTTGCGGACCTTGATCTCCCGGAAGGTCATCTCCAGGGCGTCGTAGACCATCAGCCGGCCGAGCAGCGTCTCGCCGATGCCGGTGATGAGCTTGACCGCCTCGGTGGCCTGGATGGCGCCGACGGTCGCGCAGAGCACGCCCAGGACACCGCCCTCGGCGCAGGAGGGGACCATCCCGGGCGGCGGCGGCACCGGGTAGAGGTCGCGGTAGTTGGGCCCGTGCTCGTTCCAGAAGACCGAGACCTGACCGTCGAACCGGTAGATCGAGCCCCAGACGTAGGGCTTGTCCAGCAGCACGCAGGCGTCGTTCACCAGGTAGCGGGTGGCGAAGTTGTCGGTGCCGTCGACGATCAGGTCGTACTGGCTGAAGATCTCCTCGACGTTGGAGGAGTCCAGCCGGGTCTCGTGCAGCCGCACGTCGACCAGCGGGTTGATCTCCTTGATCGAGTCGCGGGCGCTCTCGGCCTTGGACCGGCCGACGTCGGACTGGCCGTGGATGATCTGGCGCTGCAGGTTCGACTCGTCGACGGTGTCGAACTCGACGATGCCGAGCGTGCCGACACCGGCCGCGGCCAGGTACATGAGCACCGGCGAGCCGAGCCCACCGGCGCCGACGGCCAGCACCTTGGCGTTCTTGAGCCGCTTCTGCCCGTCCATCCCGACGTCGGGGATGATCAGGTGGCGGCTGTAGCGGCGGACCTCGTCGATCGACAGGTCGGCGGCGGGCTCCACCAGGGGTGGCAACTGCACGGAGCGCTCCTCACAACTGTGGTCACAGGGCCGACCGGCTCCAGAGGCCGGCGTCCTGCTCTGCCCAACAGCGTGGCACGCCGCCCTCTTCCCGCGTCCGGCCCGGGGTCATCCCCGCAGGTCGCGGAGCCGGTAGCCGGCCAGCCCCCCGGCGGTCAGCGCCGCGGCGACGGCCAGCAGCCCGACCAGCCCCGGCACGTCCACCGGTTCGGCGGGCACGGCCGCCAGGTGGGCGAACGGCGACAGCCCGCGGACCCACCCCGGCCAGCTCAGGGTGTCGGCGAGCACCAGCAGCAGGTAGCCGCCGGCGGCCGGCAGCACCCCCAGCGGCAGGACGGCGGCCGGCGCCCACGCCAGCGCCGCGACCGCCGCACCCAGGCACACCGCCACGACCGGCAGCACGTTGAGCACCCCCGCCAGTGCGGCGCTCGCGGCCAGGTCGGCGCCCACCCAGGTGGCGCCCAGCCAGGTCGCCAGCCCGGCGGCACCGGTGAGCAGCACGGCACCGACGGCGACCCCGGTCAGCTCGGTGGCCAGCCAGCGGACCCGGCGCACCGGCAGCGAGTAGAGCAACGTCAACCGCCCGGCGACCTCGTCGGCCGCGGTGCCGGCGACCCGGCTGGCGACGAACGCGCCGACCGGCACGGCCAGCAGGGTGAACAGCGAGGCCCCGTAGCCGCGGACGCTGCCCAGCTCGGCGAAGCCGGCCTGGGCGGCCAGCTCGGCGAAGCGCGGGTTCTCGGTCAGGAAGTCGGTCATCGTCGTGGCCAGCAGGCCGATGAGCGTGAAGTAGGCCGCCACGGCCGCACCCCAGCCCACCACCGGCCGGCCGGTGTGCCGGGCCGCCAGCCCGGGCAGGGACCGCAGTCGCCGGGCGCCGGGCCGGACGGCGCCGGGCCGGCGCCACGGTCCGCTGCCGACGTCCCGCCGTGCGGAGACCGTCACTGCCGCCGCGACGAGGACGACGACCGCGGCGGCCAGCACGAGCAGCGGCAGCACCCGGTCGGCGGCGAACGGGGCGCTGCGGCCCAGCAGCCCGAACGGGCTCAGCCAGTGCAGCCAGCCCAGCGCCGGCACCCCGTCGGCGACCATCCGCGCCAGCAGACCGGCCAGCAGCGCCCCCACCGCCAGACCGGCCGCGGCCCGGCGCTCGGCCAGCAACTGGGCGGCGAGCGCGCCCAGTGCCGCGCCCACCATCCCGGTGCCACCGATGAGCGCGCCGAACAGCACGGCGCCGGTCGTGGCGGTGCCGGCCAGCACCAGGCCGGCGGCCGTCGCGACGCCGACGAGCGCGCTCGCGCCCAGCAGCACCGCGAGGTGCCGCAGCAGCACCGCCGGCAGCCGCGCCGGGCCGGCGAGCAGGAGGTCCCAGCGGCCGGCCTCCTCCTCGCCCCGGGTCACCCGGGTCGTCGCGAGCGCCGCCCAGACGCCGACGAGCACCGCGATCGCCGTACCGGTGCGCCACACCGTGAAGCCGCCCGGGTCGTCGAGGGCGACCGGTGGGCCGAACAGGGTGCGGATGGCCGGGTTCTCCGCCAGCGCCGCCAGCGACGCCCCGGCCAGCTCCTGGTCCAGCTGCCGGTGCTGCACCGCGACCAGCGCGGGCATCCCGGCGGCGACCGCGGTGACCAGGACGGCGCCGCGGCGTGCCGACCGCACGGCCAGTGCGGTCACCGCCCGGCCGGCCGGCCCGGGCTCCGGCGTCCACCCGGCCGCGGACGCCGTCGGGGCCGGCGCGGTGCCGGTGGTCATGCCCGCACCTCCTCGCCGGCGGACCGGTGGTCGCCGGCGGTGTCGCCGTAGAAGTCGAGGAAGAGCTCCTCCAGGGAGGGCTCCCGCACGTCGAGGGCGACGACGTCCAGGTCGGCCAGCGCACGCAGCACCGGGGCGGGCGGGCCGGCCAGCGTCATCGTCAGCTCGAGCGGTGAGCTCCACCGCAGGTCGGCGACGCCGTCGACCCCGGTCAGGCCGGCTCCCGCGGCAGCCGGACGAGCCAGGGTGACGCTGATCTCCGAGCGGCGCAGCCGCCGCAGCTCCGGCAACCCGGCGACCTCCACCAGCCGGCCCTCGCGCAGGATGCCCACCCGCGCGCAGACCGCCTCGACCTTGGCGAGCTGGTGCGAGCTGAGGAAGACCGTCTGGCCGCGCCCGGCCGCCTCGGCCACGCGGCGGCGGAACTCACGCTCCATCAGCGGGTCCAGCCCGCTGGTCGGCTCGTCCAGGACCAGCAGGGGGGCGCGGGTGGCGAAGGCCGCGATCAGTGCGACCTTCTGCCGGTTGCCGGTGGAGTAGGTGCGAGCCCGCCGGTCCGGGTCGAGCGCGAACCGCTCGACGAGCTCGGCCCGGTAGTCCAGGTCGGTGCCCGGGCCGACGCCGGCGAGCAGGTCCAGGCACTCCCGCCCGGTCAGCGCCGGCCAGAGCGCGACGTCCGCGGGGACGTAGGCCAGGTGCCGGTGGGCGCGGCCGACGTCGTGTGCCGGGACGCCGAACACCTCGACGTGACCACCGGAGGGGCGCAGCAGCCCCAGCGCCATCCGGATCGTCGTGGACTTGCCGGCGCCGTTCGGGCCCAGGAAGCCGAAGACCTCCCCGGGTGGCACCGACAGCGACAGGTCGTCGACGGCGACGGTCCGGGAGAAGCGCTTGCTCAGGTGCTCGGCGCGCAGCGCGGGCACAGCAGTGGGAGAGGTGGGCATCGGGGCCCTCCGATCGCAGTCGGGAACACGACTGCCGACCAGGCTTCCCGGCGCACCGGCAGTGACCCTAGACCCGCGGGAGCCGCTCCGGAACGACCGTGAGCACGGGGTGATCCGCACGTCCGCGCACGGTTCGGCGCAACCGACGGACGGCCCCTGGCCGCGGGGTCACGAGGGGAACGGCCAGGCGTTCTTCACGCAGCTCTGCAGGCCGAGGGTCTGCTGCTGCATCACCGGGGCCAACTGGTCGGCGCCGGGGCACTGCTCGTGGCCGTTGCCGAGGGCGTGCCCGACCTCGTGGTTGACCACGTACTGCCGATAGGTGGGGACGTCCCCGCCGTAGTCGGGGACGGCGGTCTCCCAGCGGGCCAGGTTGATGACCGCACGCTCGCCGTAGCGGCAGGACGTGTAGCCACCGGTGCCCACGCCCGGGCAGTAGATCTCCATGCTGCCCGGGCTGACCAGGCTGACCCGGAACTCGTACGCGCCGGCCGCGGCCTCGGCGGCACCCACCCGCTGGAAGGACAGCCGGCCACCGGCGCCCCAGGACCGGGGGTCGCCGAGGATGCCCTCGACGGCGGCGGCGAACGCGGCGCCGTCGACGCCGATGCCGTCCTCGACCTCCACGACGAAGCGTTCCAGCGGCCCGGTGCCGTACACCGCGGACGTGCCGTCGACCACGCTCACGCTCCCGGTGCCCTGCTCGACGTAGGTCGGCGCCGCGGGCACGGTGTCCGCCGGCGGCGCCGTCGACGTGCTGGACACGTCGGCCGGCACGCCCTCCCCCTCGGCCTCGGTGACCTGCGGGGCGACCGGGGTGGCCGGCGCGGAGGCGTCGACGGCAGCCTCGGCCGTCGACGTCGGGGTGGGGCCCTCGCCACCGCCCGGCCGGACGACGTCGATCAGGGCGAGCACGGTCGCGATGGCCAGCAACGGCACGGCGTAGGCCCGCCAGCCGTACCGGCGGACGAACCAGCGGAACCGGCCGCGCGGCAGCACGGCGGGACGTGCGGACGGGACGGGGTCACGGCGGGCGACCAGCGGCTCGCCTGCCGGGCGCCGTCCGGACGGGCGGGGTCCCGAGCTCGTCACGGCGGCCAGGCTCTCACGACGCACCGACCTCCGGGAGGACGTCGGCCGGGCGCGGCGCCGTTCCCGGACCGCCGGTCACACCTGTCCGGCCGGGAGGTCGTCCCCGCCGACGGGGTCGGTCGCGCGGTCACCGGCGGCGTCCTCGGCCAGACCGAGGACCGCGCGGGCCGTGGGCTCCGGGGCCTCCAGCATCGCCAGGTGCCCGATGCCCGCCTGCACCTGCAACCGGGCGTCGGGGAGCACCTCGGCCAGCCGCGGTGCGAGCTCGGGGTCGACCAGCCTGTCCCGGTCACCCCACACCACCAGGGACGGCGCCCGCACCGACCGGGCCATCCGCCAGGCGTTCGCCCGTCCCACCCGCAGGTAGGAGCTCATCAGACCGCGCAGGCTGCGGGTGAGCGCCTGACCCGCCCAGGGCTGCTCGTCCCGCCGCCGGGTCTCCTCCACCGCCTCGGCGACCCGCTCCGGCGGCACCCGGCTCGGGTCGCCGAAGCACATCTGCAGCAGCCCGCGGACGCGCTGCTCCGGGCTGGCGCCGGCCAGCCGCCGTTCGGCCAGCGCGGGGACGCCGGGCAGCAGCACCAGCGCGATCGCCCGGTCGAACGCCGCCGGCACCCGGTAGACCGGCATGGCCGCGGAGATCAGGGTGAGGGTGGCGACCAGGTCCGGCCGGCGGGCGGCGACCCACACGCTGACCAGGCCGCCGAGCGAGTTGCCCACCAGGTGCACGGGACGCCCCTGCCCGGGGCCGGGCCGGGCGACGATCCACTCCAGGACGTCGACGACGGCCTGGACGTGCCGGTGGATGGAGTAGCGGGGCGGCGGCGCCGACTGGCCGAACCCGGGCAGGTCCAGCGCCCAGCCGTCGAAGCGGACGGCGAGCAACGCAGCCAGGTCGGTCCAGTTGGTCGAGGCGCCACCCAGCCCGTGGACGTAGAGCGCCCGCTCGTGCGGCACCTCCCCCTCGACCGGGTCGCTGCCGGGCAGCGGGCCGCACCAGGGCGTGTGCCGGACGAAGACCTCACCGCCGGTGACCGGCACCATCGCACCGGGCCAGGGTGGGAGGAGGGCACCGGGCCGCGGCAGCGGCACCGAGGACAGCCGGGCGTCGGTCACCTACCCGACGGTAGAACACCGCGCCGACCCCCTTGCCGCGACCGGCCGGGGTGGGACGTCCTCCGCCCGGTGCGCCGGTAGCATCGTCGGGCCATGCGACCCAGCCGACCCGTACCCGTGCCCGCGCCGCCGGCCGCCCGCCGCACCGCCCGCCTGCCGCGGGGTGCCCGGCGGCTGCAGCTGCTGCGGGCCGCGCAGGACGTCTTCGTCGCCCAGGGGTTCCACGCCGCGGCGATGGACGACATCGCCGATCGGGCCGGGGTCAGCAAGCCGGTGCTCTACCAGCACTTTCCGGGCAAGCGGGAGCTCTACCTGGCGCTGCTGGAGCAGCAGGTCGACGAGCTCACCGACCGGGTCCGCGAGGCCATGGCGGGCACGGAGGACAACCGCGAGCGGGTGAACGGCGCCGTCGGTGCCTACTTCGACTTCGTGGACGCCGACGGCGAGGCGTTCCGACTGGTGTTCGAGTCCGACCTGCGCAACGACCCGGACGTCCGGCGGATCGCCGACCGCGGCGCCCGGCAGTGCATCGAGGCCATCGCCGAGGTCATCGCGATGGAGACCGGCGCGGACCCCGAGCGGGCGCTGCTGCTGTCCGCGGGGATGACCGGGCTGGCCGAGACGAGCGCGCGGTGGTGGCTCGCCCGCAAGGGCACCTTGTCCCGGGACGAGGCCGTGGCCCTCGCGTCGTCCCTGGGCTGGCGCGGGATGTCGGGCTTCCCGCTGCGTGAGGACACCGACTGACCGCCGACGTTCGCTGACGGCGGACCCGCTGGACCGGCCGCCTCCCACCGGGCTGGACTAGCGTGGGTGGCCAGTAGCCGGACCTGAGGAGGCATCCCCGCGTGGAAGTAAAGATCGGTGTCCAACACTCCCCCCGCGAGCTGGTCATCGACAGCCCCAAGAGCCCGGACGAGATCGCGGCCGAGGTGTCCAAGGCCATGACCGGGTCCAAGGACGGCCTGCTCACGCTGGTGGACGAACGCGGTCGGCGGATCGTCGTCCCGACCGACCGGATCGCCTACGTCGAGATCGCCGAGGCCGACCAGCGCCGGGTGGGCTTCATCAGCAGCTGATCGACCGCACGGACGCCGACAGGGCGTCGCCGCACCGCGGCGGCGCCCTGTCGCACGTCCCGGGCCCCGCTCAGGGGTTGAGGCCGAGGGCCTGCATCCGGACCGAGTGCGCGGTGGTGAGCCGTTGGAGCAGCCGGGCGACCCCGGTCAGGTCGCCGGTGCCGGCGATGAGCAGGTCGGCCAGCTGCTCGTGCTCGGCGATGACCGCCTGGGACTGGGTCAGCGCCTCACCGACCAGCCGCCGGGCCCACAGCGCCAGCCGGCCGGCCAGGGTGGGGTCGGCGACGATGGCGGCCCGGACCTCCCGGAGCGCGAAGTCGGCGTGCCCGGTGTCGTCGAGGACCTCCTCGACCAGCGCCCGGTCCGGCTGCGGCAGGAAGGCCGCGACCTCGCGGTAGAAGTCGGTGGCCAGCCCGTCGCCGACGTAGGCCTTGACCAGCCCCTCCAGCCAGGTGCTGGCCCGGGTGCCGTCGTGGAAGGCGTCCAGCGCGGCGACGAACGGGGTCATCGCCTGGGCCACGTCCACGCCGAGCTCACGCAGTCGCTGGGTCAGCCGCTCGTGGTGCCCGATCTCGGCCGCCGCCATCCGGGCGAGGGCGGCCCGGCCCTCGAGCGTCGGCGCCAGCCGGGCGTCCTCGGCGAGCCGGTCGAACGCGGTCAGCTCGGCGTAGGCCAGCACGCCCAGCAGGTCGATCACCGCCGACTGACCGGCCGGTCGGCCGGAGCCCTCCTCGACGCTGGTCACGGTTCCCCCTCCTCGCGCCCCACCGGCGCTCCGAGCGCGCCGCCGGCGGCCGCTCGACGCCGTCGGCGCCCGTGTCGCACGGCAGCGCAGCGAGGTTAACGGGCAGGTCACGCTAGGATGGAATCGGCGAGCCGCCAGGCTCGTTGTTCCTGCGCAACCTCCGTGTGCGCTGATGACCGCCGGATCACCTCCTCGAGGCCGGCCCCCCGAGGGCCGTCTCCCGGGCAGTCTGCACTCGACGCCCGGTCTGCTGGCCGCGTCGGCGCTTGGATCGAACATCCCGGAACCGACCCCGGGACCTGCGAGCGAGTCGGGCAACGCCGGAGCTCGAGACCGAGCTCAGGCACCGACGACGCACCGCGGTCCCCCACCAGACCGAGGCGAGAGAACTGACCTCCACCGAGAACACCCCCACCGCCAGCAGCACCCCCGCCGCTCCGGAGCTGGAGCACGCCGAGACCGGCGCGCCCGCTCCCGAGGAGCTCGAGCAGCAGGTCGAGGAGCTGGGTGGCGCACCCGTCGCCCCCGACAGCCCGCTGTTCAGCGACTTCGACGTGCACCCCGACATCGTGGCCGCGCTGGCCGAGGTCGGGATCCACCGCACGTTCGCCATCCAGGAGCTGACGCTCCCGCTCGCCTTGGCCGGCAACGACCTGATCGGGCAGGCCCGTACCGGCACCGGCAAGACGCTGGGCTTCGGCGTCCCGCTGCTGCAGCGCGTCGTCCCCCCGGCCGAGGGCGGCGACGGCGTGCCGCAGGCCCTCGTCGTCGTCCCCACCCGTGAGCTGTGCGTGCAGGTCTCCCGGGACCTGTCCGCCGCCGGGGCCAAGCGCGGCATCCGGGTGCAGGCCATCTACGGCGGCCGCGCCTTCGAGCCGCAGGTCGCCGCGCTGCAGGCGGGCGTGGAGGTCGTCGTCGGCACCCCCGGCCGGCTGCTCGACCTGGCGCAGCGGGGCGACCTGATCCTGGGCAAGGTCCGCGGTCTGGTCCTGGACGAGGCCGACGAGATGCTCGACCTGGGCTTCCTGCCCGACATCGAGCGCATCCTGGCGATGGTCCCGGACAAGCGGCAGACGATGCTGTTCTCCGCGACCATGCCCGGCCCGATCGTCACGCTGTCCCGGTCGTTCATGACCCAGCCCACGCACATCCGGGCGCACGGCAACGACGAGGGCTCGACGGTCCCGCAGACCACGCAGTTCATCTACCGGGCGCACAACCTGGACAAGCCCGAGCTGCTGTCCCGGGTGCTGCAGTCCCGCGACCGCGGCCTGGTGATGGTCTTCTGCCGCACCAAGCGCACCGCGCAGAAGGTCGCCGACGAGCTCGTCGACCGCGGGTTCGCCGCGGCCGCCGTGCACGGTGACCTCGGCCAGGGCGCTCGTGAGCAGGCGCTGCGCGCCTTCCGGGCCGGCAAGGTCGACGTGCTGGTCGCCACCGACGTCGCCGCCCGCGGCATCGACGTCACCGGCGTCAGCCACGTCGTCAACTACCAGTGCCCCGAGGACGAGAAGACCTACGTGCACCGGATCGGCCGCACCGGCCGGGCCGGCAGCACCGGCGTCGCCGTCACCCTGGTCGACTGGGACGACATCCCCCGCTGGCAGCTGATCAACAAGGCGCTGGAGCTCGACTTCGCCGAGCCGCCGGAGACCTACTCCACCTCGCCGTGGGTCTACACCGACCTCGACGTCCCGACGACGGCGACCGGGCGGCTCCCCCGCGCGCAGCGGACCCGCGAGGGCCTGGGCGCGGAGACCCTCGAGGACCTCGGCGAGACCGGCAAGCGCCAGCGCACCGGCGGCAACTCCGCCGGCCCCGACCGCACCGGCCCCGCCGCCGAGGACGACCAGCCCACGGTCGGGCCGCCCAAGAGCCGCCCGCGGCAGCGCACCCGGGGCAACGGCGCCGCCGCCGCGGGAGCAGCAGCGGCGATGGACGGTCCGACGACCGACGGGGACGCCCCCGCGATGGCCGGGTCCACCGACGGCGGCGAGGGCGGCGGCCGGCCCCGGCGACGTCGTCGCCGCGGTGGCCGCGGCGGGAGCGGCGGCTCCGAGTCCGCAGCCTGATGAAGGACCTGCCTTCCCCCCGCCCCTCGCTCCGCTCGGGTCGGGCCCCTGAAGGCAGGCCGTTCCAGCAAATCCTCACGCAGCGACGCCCGCCCCTGCGGGTCTGGGTCTGGGCGGCGGTCGCCCTCATGGTGGCCGCCGTCGCCGTTCTGCTGTGGCGCACCTCCGACGTCGCGGCGACCTCCCGCACGACGGCGGAGCCGGCCGCCGTCCCGGATGAGGCACCGGCTGCCGAGCTCACGCAGGCGTGGACGGCGCCCACCGGCCCGGCGCCCCGGCAGGCGGTGGAGAGCGGCCGGGTGCTGGTCACCGACGAGCGCGGCGTGGCCATGCTGGACGCCGCGACCGGCGAGGAGGCCTGGCACTACCGGCGGGCCAACGCGACCCTCTGCGACGCGACCGCGGTCGACGGCATCGTGGTGGTGGCCTTCCGCACCACCGGGCGGTGCAACGAGCTGACCGGCCTGGACGCCTCGACCGGCGCCCGGGAGTGGTACCGCAACGTCCGGTTCCGCACCGACGTCGACCTGGCCGCCACCGACCAGATCCTGCTCGCCAGCAGCCCCACCGGGATCGTCACGATCGACCCGGTGGGCGACAACACCCGCTGGCGGTACGCGCCGCCGGAGGGCTGCCGGATCGTCGGGTCCGACGTCGGCAGCTCCGGCGTGGTCGTGCTGCAGCGGTGCGGCGGGCTGGCGGCGGTGCAGGTCCGGTTGCTCGACGGGTTCGCCGGCGACGTCCTCTGGACCCGCGACCTCGAGGTCGGCAGCGACACCGCCCGACTGGCCGGGGTCGACGGGCTGGTCGACGTCGTCGTCGGCGACCGGGTGCACGTGCTCTCCCCGGCCGACGGCGCGCTGCTGACCGAGGTGGAGCTGCCGGCCCTGCCGGAGGGCCAGGACGCCGGCACCGAGCCGCTGCAGCAGGTCGGCGTCGCCGACGTGGCCCTGCTCTGGGCACGTGGCCAGGTGCTGGCCCTGGACCGGACGACCGGGCTGCCACGGTGGCAGGTGCCGGCCCTGGGGCTGCCCGCCACCGGTGCGGAGACCGTCACCGTGCCCGAGGCGGGGGCCTTCGTGCAGCGCAGCCTCGCCGACGGGACGGAGCTGCAGCGCTGGTCCACCGCCGACGAGGTCCCGGCCGGGGGGCGCACGTCGCTGGTCGGCCCGGCCGTGGTCTACGCCACCGACACCGCGGTGGTCGCACACACCTAGTCACGCACTGCGGCGCGGGGCCGCACGGCGAGGCACACTCGGGGCATGGTCCTGCCTGGAGGCTCCGAACACACCGCCCCCGACGACCTCCGCCAGCTGGCGGTGCACGACGCGGCCCGGGTGACGTTCCCCGGTCGTTCCGGCCCGCTGGCCGCCCTGGACACCGGCGCCTGTGACGGGCCGACGGTGCTGCTGGTGGCCGGCTACACCGGCAGCAAGGAGGACTTCGCGCCGTTGCTGTCTCCGTTGGGCGAGGCCGGCGTGCGGGCCGTGGCGATGGACCAGCGCGGGCAGTACGAGTCGCCCGGCCCGGACGACCCGGCGCAGTACTCGGTGGCCGAGCTGGCGGCCGACGTGGTCGCCGTCGCCCGGCAGCTGCACACCGAGACGGGCAGCCCGGTGCACCTGCTCGGGCACAGCTTCGGCGGCCTCGTCGCCCGGGCAGCGGTGCTCGCCGAGCCGGCGCTGTTCGCCACGCTCACCCTGCTGGGCAGCGGCCCCGCCGCGCTGACCGGCCCCCGGGCCGAGATGCTGGACCACCTGCCCCCACTGCTGGAGGCCGGCGGCGTGCAGCTGGTCAGCGACACCCTGGACCAGCTGGCGATGACCGATCCACGCGCGCAGGCGGTGCCCGCGCCGACCCGGGAGTTCCTCACCCGCCGCTTCCTGGCCAACACCGCCGCCGGGCTGCTCGGCATGGCCGAGGCGATGCTCGCCGAGCCCGACCGGGTGGCCGAGCTGGCCGCGACCGGCGTGCCGGTGCTGGTGACCCACGGCGTGGCCGACGACGCGTGGAGCCCCGCCGTCCAGGCGGAGATGGCGACCCGGCTGCGCGCCCGGCACGAGGTGATCCCGCAGGCGGTGCACTCCCCCGCCATCGAGAACCCCTCCCGCACGCTGCAGGTGCTGGTCACCTTCTGGAGCGATCCCCACGGCTCACCGGCCGCTGCCGACGACGACACCGCCGGGGCCGTGCGGTGAAGCCGACCCCCTCGATCAACGACTTCACCGAGCGGGAGGACCTGCTCGGCTTCTTCGGGCCGGACAGCATCACCTGGCGGGTGCACAGTGACCCGGCGTTTTCCGTGGGCGGCATCCGGGCGCTGCTGCTGCAGGCGCTGCACCCGGTGGCGATGGGCGGCGTCCACCAGTTCTCCACGGCCTTCGCCACCGACCCGTGGGCGCGACTGACCCGCACGGCCGAGTACGTGGCGACGCTGTCCTTCGGCACCCGACGGGACGCCCTCCGGCAGGTGCGCCGGGTTCGCGGGCTGCACCGGGGGAAGTCCGGGGTCGAGGAGACCACCGGACGGCACTTCAACGTCGACGACGCCGACCTGCTGCTGTGGGTGCACAACTGCGAGGTCGAGTCACTGCTGTCCACCGCCCGCCGGTCCGGGGTGCCGCTGACCGACGCCGACGCCGACCGTTACGTCGAGGAGCAGGTGGTCGCCGCGGTGCTGGTGGGCTGCGAGGAGGCCGACGTGCCGCGAACGGTCGCCGAGCTCGACGCCTACTTCGACCGGATCCGCGCCCAGCTGGCCGTCACGCCCGCGGCGCGCACCGCCTCCCGCTTCATCCTCCTGCCACCGATGCCCGGCTGGGTGCAGGTGCTGACCCCGGCCCGGCCGGCGTGGAGCACGCTGGCCTCGCTCGGCGCGGCGACGCTGCCCGGCTGGGCCCGCCGGCTCTACGGCCTGCCCGGGTTCGGGCTCACCGACGCCGCGGCGACGGCCGGCCTCCGGGCGTTCCGGCAGACCGCGCTGGCCGTGCCGGCCCGGGTCCGCGAGTCGCCGATCGTGCGGGCGGCCCGGGAGCGGGTGGCCGCGGTGGAGCCGCTCAGCGCCTGAGCGGGCGGCGCCCTGCCCGGTCCTGCCGCGCCGGGTCGTCCCGGGCCGGGTCGTCCCGGGCAGCGGCGGCGGCCAGGACGAACGCCACCGGCAGGAAGAACAGGCCGATCCCCAGGCCCAGCACCAGCGACCAGCCGAGCACGACCGCCGCGGCACCCCAGGTGGCCTGCCGGGCGTACCGGCTGCGCGACGTCAGCACCGCGACCAGACAGACGACGACCGGCAGCCCGAGCAGCAGGAACGCGAACGCGCCCGCGTCCCGCCAGACCTCGGCGGCCAGCCACGCGGCGATGAGCGTCGCCAGGCCGAGCGCGGACCAGCGCAGCACCGCCGACCTCCTCGTCCCGTCCTCCAGCAGGTCACCGAGTCTGGTCACCGCCGGGGACCCGGGCAAGTCGGTCAGCTGCGGCCGGGATCCAGCACCCGGCGCGCGGCAGCGAGGACGGCGTCGGCCACCCGGTCCAGCGACGGCGACCGCAGCCGCCACTGCTGCCAGTGCAGGACGACGTCCACCGCGCCGTCCGGGTCGAGAACCGTCAGGTCGCCGTCGATGTCCTGCAGGTCGGGGACCATGCCCCAGCCCATGCCGAGCCGCACCGCGGTGAGGAAGTCGGCCGAGGAGGGCACGAAGTGCATCGGCGGCCGAGTCGGGTCGACCCCCCGGGCCCGCAGGTGCGCGTGCTGCAGGTCGTCGCTGCGGTCGAAGACGACGACCGGCGCCCGGGCCAGGGACTCCGCCGTCCCGCCGTCGGCCAACCAGCGCCGGGCGAAGGCAGGAGCGGCCATCGGCCGGTACCGCATGCTGCCCAGCCGGGTCGAACTGCAGCCCGGGACCGGGTCGGCGTCGCCGGTGACCGCGGCCATCACCGTGCCGGTCCGCAGCAGCGCGCTGGTGTGCGCCTGATCGGCGCGGTGCAGGTCGAGCACGAGGTCACCGGCCAGCGGCGCCAGCGCGGGCAGCACCCAGGTCGCCAGTGAGTCGGCGTTGACCGCGATCGGCAGGGCGACCGGACCGTGCGCCGCGCTGTCCAGCTCCCGGGTGGCGTCGGCGGTGAGCAGGTCGATCTGCCGGGCCAGCCGGAGCAGTGCCTGACCGGACTCGGTGGGCTGCACCGGCCGGCTGCGCACCAGCAGCACCCGGCCGGTCGCGGTCTCCAGGGCCTTGATCCGCTGGCTGATCGCCGAGGGCGTCACGTGCAGGGCGCGGGCCGCGGCGTCCAGCGTGCCGGTGGTGACGGTCGCCTCCAGCGCCCGCAGCTGCGCGAGGTCGAGGTCCACGGTGACCATCAGACACGCTTCAGGGGCATCAGTAAAGTGAGCTGGTCTTCCGGTGCAGGACGGACCTAGCGTGGTCGGCATGTCCCCCGCCCTGCTCGCCGCCGCCGCCGGACTGGGGCTCGGACTGTCGCTGATCGTGGCGATCGGGGCGCAGAACGCCCTCGTCCTGCGGCAGGGGCTGCGCAGCGAGCACGTCGCCGCGGTGGTCGCGGTCTGCCTGCTCTCCGACGTCGTGCTGATCACCGCGGGAGTCGCCGGTGCCGGCGCACTGGTCACCCGGGCGCCGGGCGTGGTGACCGTCGTCTGCTTCGCCGGGGCGGCCTTCCTGCTGGTCTACGGGCTGCTGGCCGCGCGCCGGGCGCTGCGGCCGGCCGCCCTGCTCACCGATGCCTCCGGCGCCCGCACCGGCCTCGCGGTCACCGTGTCCACCGCCGTGGCCCTGACCTGGCTCAACCCGCACGTCTACCTGGACACCGTCGTGTTGCTCGGCTCGCTGGCCAGCACCTACGACGACCGCCGCTGGTGGTTCGGCGCCGGCGCCGCCCTGGGCAGTGCGGTCTGGTTCCTGGGCCTCGGGTACGGCGCGCGACTGCTGCGGCCGGTGTTCGCCCGCCCGCGCGCCTGGCAGTTCCTCGACGCCGGCATCGCCGTCGTCATGGTCGTCCTGGCGATCTCCCTGGCGGTCCGGGGAGCGGCCGGCAGCTGAGCGTTGTGCGCGGCCGGCTCCGG
>NZ_JAAKGN010000116.1:0-16042 GCF_011039295.1 Modestobacter sp. KNN46-3
CTCTGGTGGCTCAGCCGAACCGAGCGGCGCGACCGTCGGCGGGTGATGACCGCCTTCGCGGTCTACGCCGCAGCCGCCGTCGTCCTCTCCGGCATCTCCTCCCTCGTCGGGTCGGCGTCCGGGGCGTTCCCGTGGGCCGCCGTCGCCACGTTCGTCGAGGAGAGCGGTGAGGTCGTCGGTGCGGTGGCCGTGCTCACCGCCGTCCTCGTGGGGGTCGCCCCCCGGCTCGTGCTCCCGGCCGACTGGGCGCTCCGCCGCCGCGCCGACGCCGAGACCGTGGACGCCCCCGGCCAGCTGCCGGCCTGGCGCACCGGGCCCGACCGGCTGCCGGGCTGGCCCGGCTCCTGACCGTCAGCCCCCGATGAGGTGCGCCAGCACCCGCCGGGCGCTCTCCTCGGGGCTGGACTCCCGGGTGTCGATGGTGAGCTCGGCGTCCGTCGGCTCCTCGTAGGGGTCGCTGATCCCGGTGAAGGCGGCGATCTCCCCGCGCCGCGCCTTGGCGTACAGCCCCTTGCGGTCCCGGGCCTCGCACTCGGCGAGCGGGGTGGCCACGTGCACCAGTACGAACGACCCCGGCCCGGCCTGCTCCTCCACCAGCCGGCGGGCATCGGCGCGGGTCGCGGCGTAGGGGGCGATCGGGGCGCACACGGCCAGCCCGCCGTGCTTGGCGATCTGCGCGGCCACCCAGCCGATCCGGCGCACGTTGGTGTCCCGGTCGGCCTGGGAGAAACCGAGCCCGGCCGACAGGTGGGTGCGCACCTCGTCGCCGTCCAGCAGCGTGACCGTCCGGCCGGCCTCCAGGAGCAGCTCCACCAGGCGCCCGGCGATCGTCGACTTCCCGGCGCCGGACAGCCCGGTGAACATCACCACCCGGCCACCGGTGCGCAGCGGCGCCTCGTCCGTCCGGCTGCCCAGCAGCTCGGCGCCGTAGGCGGCGGCGACCTCGGCCCAGCCGGCCTCCGGCGCGCGCGCGGTCACCGGCACGGGGACGACGACCAGCTCGCGCCCCTCGGCCCACCCGGCCCAGGCAGCAGCACCCAGCGACAGCGCCGCCGAGTCCGGGGAGGTGCCGGCCGCGGGGAGCAGCACCAGCAACCGCTCGGGCAGCTCCGTCCCGTCGGCCGGTGGGCTGCCCACCCAGGCCCGCGGCGCCGGCCAGCCCCGCTGTGCCAGCTCGGTGCGGACGGCGGACGGGGCGCGCCAGCGGGGGATCTCCCGGACGGTCAGCCCGCCGTCGTCCCGGGTGGCGACCAGCACGCCCTCGGCGTCCTCCAGCTCGGCGGCCGGGGGGACGGCGGGCGCGCCGGCCACGAGGTCGAAGCCGTACCGCGCGAGTGCGGCGAGCTCGGTGTCGGTGAGTCGGGCCCGCGTCTGTGCCATGCAGGGAGTCTGGCAAGCACCGTGCGGCCGGACCGAACCGGTCGGGACGTCACCGGTCGGGACCGTCACCGGTCGGGGCGTCGCCCGGCCGGGGGCGCCGTCACATGCCGGGGCGGACGACCCCGCAGCGACAGGCGTAGAGCGACGCACCGCTGAACGGGTCGTCACCGGTGCGCCGGTACCGGTGCAGGTGCACCGGCGAGGGCCGGCTGCTGCCGGGCCGCAGGCCGACGGCCGAGCCGGGGGGTGGCGATGCGAGGAAGCGCACGCGCCGAGTGTGGAGCCCACCGGCCCGCGGCGGAAGGGCACCGAGCGTCAACAGTCGATGAACTCCGTCACTCGCCCGGGGCGACCCGGACGGGTGCCGGTCGGCCGGGTCGTCACCGACCGTGGTGCGGCCGACCAGCCCCTCCGCGACGCCCGGTCGCTGCGGAGGCGGCAGGGGTCAGCGGGTCGCAGTCCCGACCGGGTCGCGCGGGGTGCGCTCGTCCGCGGCCCGCTGGGCGGCGAAACCGGACTGCAGGGCGTCGGCGAGCGAGCGGGCGGAGTGGACGGGGCCGGCGACCGGAGCGTGTGCAGTACGCGTCATGGCGGAGAAGCTAGGGCGCGGCTGTGGTGCAGCGAACAGCGACACACGGTCGGCGTCCGTTGCGAGTTCATGACGGGTGCACACCCGTCACATCGGGCAGACGATCACCCAGCGCAGCGTCCAACCAGGCGTTCGTTCGTCGGTCCCAGGTGCGTTCGGCGGCCCAGCGGACCCGATCGAGGGCCCAGCCCGCCGGCTCGTCGGCGGCGGCCTCCATCGCCGCGGCCATCTCCGCCGCCCCGTCCACGACGTAGCTGTGCGGCGGTGCGTCGCTGGAGTGCTCCAGGTGGCCGGCGCTGGCCACCACCGGGACGCCCCGCGCGCAGTAGTCGTAGGTCTTCATCGACGACTGGCCCAGCGCCCGGCTGGCCACGTCGGGCACCAGGGCCACGGCCGCGGAGTCGAGCACCGCGGGCAGCTCCGCGCGGGAGACCGGCCCGGCGTACCGGAACCGCCCCCCGGTCTCCTGCTCCAGCGCCAGGAAGCGCTCGGCCGCGGCGCCCGCCCGCAGTGGGAAGACCAGCTGCCCGTGGACGGTGAGCGTCCACTCCGGCAGCAGGGTGAGCACCGCGCGCACCAGGTCGACGTCGAACCGCTCGGCGACGCTCCCGACGTAGACCGCGTGCCGCGCCCGCCGCTCCACCGACCGGGGCGCGTCCAGGAGGGCCGCGTCGGTGCCGTTGGGGACGACGACCGGGGCGCGCCCCGGGAACAGGTCGGCGAGGACCTGGTTCACCACGATCACCTCGTCGGCCTCGTCGGCGATCCGGCGGAGCTGCTCGCGGAGCCCCCGGGCCTGCGGCAGCAGCCGGGCCCAGTCGTCGGTGCAGTCGAACACCGCCCGGCCGCCGATCGAGCGGGCCGCCCGCCACTCCCACGGCAGCATGAAGACCGTCAGCGCCTCCTGCCAGGAGGAACGGCGCAGGAAGCGGCCGAGCAGGGCGGCGTCGACCCGTTCGGCCACCGGCCCCCGCAGCCCGGGCAGCACCGTCGAGCGCTCGGAGACGGTGATCCCCGGCGCCACCTCGGCGAACCGGCCGGCGGGCAGGTGCTGCCACCAGTTGCCGGGGTCGCTGCGCAGCCGTCGCCAGTCGGCGGGTGCCTGGACGAACCGGATCGGCACCCCCCGGTGGGCCAGCTCGGTGGCGATCATGTGCTCGCGCCGGATGGCGGGGTGCCAGGGGTCCTTGGCGACGAAGCCGACGCCGGCGGGCGACTCGGGGAAGGGCGTCGGGCTCAGTGCAGGTCTCCTGGCGTGGTCACTGCTCGACCCTAGGAGTCGCCCTCGGCGGCCGCTGCACCAGACTCTCCGGTCGTGGCAGGAAGGTGGGCAGCAGAGCGGGTGTCCCCGGCCGTCGTCCGCCGGCTGCCGCTGGCCGCCAAGCGCGCGGTGCTGTACCGGCAGGCCCACGGACGCCCGCCGGCCCGCCCGCCGCAGACGTTCACCGAGAAGGTCAACTGGCGGGTGGTGCACGACCGGCGGCCGCTGATCGGGCAGCTGGGCGACAAGCTGGCGATGAAGCGCTACGCCGCCGCGGTGCTCCCCACGCTGGCCGTGCCGCGGGTGCTGTGGGCGGGCGTGGACGTCGCCGACCTGTCCCGGGTCGACCTGCCCGACCGCTGGGTGCTCAAGCCCAACCACGGGACGATGCGGGTGCACGTCGGCGCCGGGCGCCCGGACGTCGACCAGCTGCGCCGGGTCACCGCGGGGTGGCTGGACGAGCCGCTGTACCGGGACCGCGGCGAGTGGGTCTACCGCCAGGCGCGGCGGATGCTGCTGGTCGAGGAGTTCCTCGGCCCGGCCGACGAGGTGCCGGCCGACCACAAGCTGTTCGTCTTCGACGGCCGGCTGCGGCTGGTCCAGGTGGACACCGGGCGGTTCGGTGCGCACCGGCGGCGGCTGTACACCCCGGACTGGACGCCGGTCGACGTCGACGAGGCGGTCGCCGCCGGCCCGGTGACCGCGCCGCCCGCATCGCTGCCGCAGCTGACCGAGGTCGCCGAGGCGCTGGGTGCGGAGTTCGACTTCGTCCGGGTCGACCTGTACGACGTCGCCGGCCGGGTCTGGTTCGGCGAGCTCACGCCCTACCCCGGCGGCGGACTGGACCGCTTCGACCCGGCGCTGGACGTGCTGCTGGGCTCGATGTGGCGGCTGCCGTCGCGCTCAGCCGTGCGTGCGGGCCAGCAGCTCCTCCGCTGAACGGGTGTTGACCACCCGGTCGGCCGGGACCCCGCACTCCACCGCCCGGGCGCAGCCGGCGTCCTGCCAGTCGAGCTGACCGGGGGCGTGGGCGTCGGTGTCGATGGCGAAGTCGCAGCCCAGCTCCACGGCTCGGCTGAGCAGCCACCGGGGCGGGTCGAGGCGCTCGGGACGGGAGTTGATCTCCACCGCCGTCCCGTGCTCGACACAGGCCCGGAAGACGGCGTCGGCGTCGAACTCGCTCTCCGGCCGGGGGCGCTGGGTGCCGTTGCGCTGCTTGCGGCCGATGACCAGCCGGCCCGTGCAGTGCCCGAGGACGTCGGTGTGCGGGTTGGCGACCGCGGCCAGCATCCGCTCGGTCATCTGGGCACGGGGTGCCCGGAGCTCGGAGTGCACGCTCGCGACGACGACGTCCAGCCGGCCCAGCAGTTCGTCGGTCTGGTCCAGGGAGCCGTCGACGAGGATGTCGCACTCGATGCCGGTGAGGATGCGGAAGGGCGCCAGCTCCTCGTTGAGTGCGGCGACCACGTCCAGCTGCTGCTCCAGCCGTTCGGGGGTGAGGCCGTTGGCCACGGTGAGCCGGGGGGAGTGGTCGGTCAGGGCGAGGTACTCGTGGCCGATGCCGATCGCGGCCTCGGCCATCTCGCGGATGGGGCTGCCGCCGTCGGACCAGTCGGAGTGGGCGTGCAGGTCGCCCTTGAGCGCGGCCCGCAGCGCCGCGGCGTCGTCGGCCAGCGGGGTCAGCTCGGCGTGCGCCTCCTCGAGCTTGGCCAGGTAGGCCGGCAGCTCGCCCCGATGGGCCTCGAGGACGACCGTGGCGGTCTTGTCGCCGATGCCCTTGAGATCGGTGAGGGTCCGGGTCGCGATCCGGCGGTCGAGCTCGGCGTCGTCCAGGGCGGCGACGACGGTGGCCGCCGTCCGGAAGGCCTGGACGCGGTACGACGGCTCGCGGGCGCGTTCCAGGAGGAAGGCGATCCTCCGGAGCGCGCCCGCGGGCGTGAGTGCCGTGCTCATGCGGTCAGCTCAGTGCGTGAGCTTCTTCGCCTGCTTGGTGGCCCGCTTCTGCGCCTTGGCGGCCCGCTTCGAGGCCTTGGTGTAGCTGGCCTCGGCTGCGGCGGCCGCCATGCCGGCGGTGCGCTTGGCGCGCCAGCCCACCGACGGCTTGCCCTCGGTGTCGACGGCGGCGAGCAGCAGGCCGCCCATGATGCCGACGTTCTTGACGAAGTTGCTGGTCTGCCCGAAGCGCTCCTTGGGGTCCTCGTGCTCCCAGAAGCGGTGGCCGGCCAGCGTGGTGGGCACCAGTGAGGTGGCCAGCGCGAGGGCGGAGAAGCGGGGGAACCGGCCGAGGGCCAGCAGCGAGCCGGCGCCCACGTGCACCCCGGCGTTGATCTTGACCCACTGCTCGACGTCGCGAGGGACCTCGACGGGGAGCTGCTTGTCAGCGATCTCGGTGATCTGTTCGACGATCGGTGCTGCACCGGGCACGCGCGACTGCGGGTTCCGGAGGGTGTTGATCCCCCCGTAGATGAACGTGGCGGCGAGCATCGGCCGGGCGATCCGGCGGACCAACATCTGGAACCTCTTCCCATCGGTGACGTCAGCGGTGCAGTGCCCTGGTCAGCGCCAGGACAACCGCTGCATCGGAACCGTAGTGAGAAGTGACGATCACCGCTGGTCGAGCGGCTGCGGCCGCCCGTCGGCTCGGTCCCCGCGAGGGGACCGGGGTCAGTGGCTGGGCTGCGGGCTGCGTGCGCCCAGGATGTCGGCGACCGTCAGGTCGGCCGGCAGCCCGGCCAGGTGGTCGGTGAACGGGGCACGCTCATCGGCCATGCGGACGCACCCGCCGATGACGAGTGCGACGACTCCGGACACGGCGGCCCACGACAGGGCGACGACAGCGACGATCACATGTACTTCGTACTGGTCAGAGGCGGCGGTCAGGCCGCTGTTCGCACGGCAGAACCTGACCAACGTCGGTGATCGTCGTTGGGGGATCGCGCACGGAGGACGCCCGGCGGTCGTGCGGATGACACAGGTGGGTCGGGAGGATGGTCCTGTGACGGGCGAGGTGTCGGGAGCGCGGCCGGCACCGTCGGACGAGCGCCCGCGTCCGGCCCGCTGGGTGCTGGCCCCGGCGTCGGTCGGGGGGCTGCTGTTCACCGTCGGGCTGCTGGTCGAGGTGCGCTGTGCGGTCGGCCGGTGCCCGGCCGCCGGGTGGTCCCGGTTCGTCGCGCTGGACGGGGCGGGTGCGCTGCCGCGGTTGTTCACGGCTGCGGTGTTCTTGGCCGTCGGGCTGCTGGCCGCGCTCGCCGCCGTCCGGTCGACGGGGTGGGCGCGGTGGTGGTGGGCGGCGGTCGTGGGTGTCGGCGTCGTGCTCGGGACGGCGAAGGCGGTCAGCGCCTCGTCGACGGTGGAGCAGGGCGGCGGCAGGTACACGACGCTGGTCGGGGGCGTGCTGCTGTCGGTGATCGGTCTGCCGCTGCTGTGGCGGGCCGGACGGCGCTGGGCGGTGCGCGGCGCGACCCCGGTGACCCTGGCGTTGGCCGGCTGCGCGGTCGCGGTGTTGGGGCTGGACCAGGTGACCGAGGCGGTGAGGTCGGTGTCGTCCTCGCCGGTGGCGCTTGCGGTGGCGACGTACGTGGAGGAGGGCGGGGAGGCGGTGGCCGCCCTGCTGCTGCTGGCCGCGACGTCGGCGTGGCGGCCTCGGCGGGTGATCGATGCCCCGGGGGGCGTCAGTCGTAGGGGCTGGTGAGGACCGAGCGGGCCTGGCGGACGGTGAAGGTGGCCGGCGCACCGTCGGTGGTCGTGGTGCCGGGGACGTCGGCGCTGACCCCGCCGTCGACCGAGTAGGTCGCGCCCCAGGTGGTGGTGAGGGAGGCCGTGTAGGTGCCCGAGGAGTACTCGTGGCTGATCGTGTGGTCGGGGTAGGGGGCGCCCGGGTCGGTGGTGGTCAGGGTCGTCCCGTCGCCGGTGCGCCAGGTGTAGCTCACCGCGTTCGCTGTGATCAGGACGTCGAACCCGCGGATGTCGACCGTGAAGGTCTGGGTCGTCGGACTGTCGGTGAAGAAGATGACCGGCAGGCCGACCAGCGCCTCGCCCGGTGGCTGCTGGCGGGTGGTCAGCTGGGGGAGTGGCAGCGTCTCGAAGTAGCGGAAGACCTCCGCCGGCGACGGCGGCGGATTCAGATCCGTGACATCGACGCAGGCGCTAGCGACGGTGCCCCAAGGGCCGTAACCCGTGCCGGGAGCGTTTTCGGCCTCCGGAGACACGCCGTCGACTGCGAGTCCATCCGCCTGAGCCAGCCGTTGCCTTTGGATGACGTAAACGCTGATGAGGCGACCAGGACTGGTTGGGCAGTCGACCTCCGTGCCAGTACACCCACCCAGGTTAGGGTCATCCAACTGGCACGGAGTTCGCAATCTCCACTGGTAGAGAAGGGGCTCGGCTGGGGTGGTGTTCGAGGCGATGTAAAGGCCATCGGTCGGTCCAGTGACGTCGACAGCGGATATGGCGACAGCGCCGCCGGTGAGCTCTGTGCTGGTGCATCCAATGTTCCGGCATGGCGCAGCCGCTGCTGAGGATGTTGGCAGGAAGCTAGCCGCAACAATCACCGCTGCGGCTAGCGTCCCTAATTGACGTCCCACTGCGTCAAGATCCACGTGCTGTCGGTCGAAGCCCAAGTGAGAATGGCTCCGCTGGTCAGCGACTCTGCAGGCGCGCTAAGATCGTCGATTCGTGATCCACCCGGCCCTTCAACGTTCAAAGCGGCCTGATTAATGGAGAACGCGCCTTCAACTTTGAAGTCGCGTACGTCTCCGAAGGAAGCGCTGCTGACGCTCACTTCGCCACCCTCGTACGTGTACCCAGCGGCCTTATCTTCGCGGATGTTCGCGATGAGTGAGTCGCATAGTGAGCAGTCTTGGCTGAACTGGTCCAGGTAAGTGGGGTCCATCGACGACTGTGCGGCGTTGTAGACGTCCATGTAGTACCGGATGAATGCTGCTGCGCCGGCGGGGGTCTGCTCGCGGGCTTCGGCCGACAGCACGTGGATCTTGACGCAGTGGGACGTCAATTAGGGACGCTAGCCGCAGCGGTGATTGTTGCGGCTAGCTTCCTGCCAACATCCTCAGCAGCGGCTGCGCCATGCCGGAACATTGGATGCACCAGCACAGAGCTCACCGGCGGCGCTGTCGCCATATCCGCTGTCGACGTCACTGGACCGACCGATGGCCTTTACATCGCCTCGAACACCACCCCAGCCGAGCCCCTTCTCTACCAGTGGAGATTGCGAACTCCGTGCCAGTTGGATGACCCTAACCTGGGTGGGTGTACTGGCACGGAGGTCGACTGCCCAACCAGTCCTGGTCGCCTCATCAGCGTTTACGTCATCCAAAGGCAACGGCTGGCTCAGGCGGATGGACTCGCAGTCGACGGCGTGTCTCCGGAGGCCGAAAACGCTCCCGGCACGGGTTACGGCCCTTGGGGCACCGTCGCTAGCGCCTGCGTCGATGTCACGGATCTGAATCCGCCGCCGTCGCCGGCGGAGGTCTTCCGCTACTTCGAGACGCTGCCACTCCCCCAGCTGACCACCCGCCAGCAGCCACCGGGCGAGGCGCTGGTCGGCCTGCCGGTCATCTTCTTCACCGACAGTCCGACGACCCAGACCTTCACGGTCGACATCCGCGGGTTCGACGTCCTGATCACAGCGAACGCGGTGAGCTACACCTGGCGCACCGGCGACGGGACGACCCTGACCACCACCGACCCGGGCGCCCCCTACCCCGACCACACGATCAGCCACGAGTACTCCTCGGGCACCTACACGGCCTCCCTCACCACCACCTGGGGCGCGACCTACTCGGTCGACGGCGGGGTCAGCGCCGACGTCCCCGGCACCACGACCACCGACGGTGCGCCGGCCACCTTCACCGTCCGCCAGGCCCGCTCGGTCCTCACCAGCCCCTACGACTGACGCCCCCCGGGGCATCGATCACCCGCCGAGGCCGCCACGCCGACGTCGCGGCCAGCAGCAGCAGGGCGGCCACCGCCTCCCCGCCCTCCTCCACGTACGTCGCCACCGCAAGCGCCACCGGCGAGGACGACACCGACCTCACCGCCTCGGTCACCTGGTCCAGCCCCAACACCGCGACCGCGCAGCCGGCCAACGCCAGGGTCACCGGGGTCGCGCCGCGCACCGCCCAGCGCCGTCCGGCCCGCCACAGCAGCGGCAGACCGATCACCGACAGCAGCACGCCCCCGACCAGCGTCGTGTACCTGCCGCCGCCCTGCTCCACCGTCGACGAGGCGCTGACCGCCTTCGCCGTCCCGAGCACGACGCCGACACCCACGACCGCCGCCCACCACCACCGCGCCCACCCCGTCGACCGGACGGCGGCGAGCGCGGCCAGCAGCCCGACGGCCAAGAACACCGCAGCCGTGAACAACCGCGGCAGCGCACCCGCCCCGTCCAGCGCGACGAACCGGGACCACCCGGCGGCCGGGCACCGGCCGACCGCACAGCGCACCTCGACCAGCAGCCCGACGGTGAACAGCAGCCCCCCGACCGACGCCGGGGCCAGCACCCAGCGGGCCGGACGCGGGCGCTCGTCCGACGGTGCCGGCCGCGCTCCCGACACCTCGCCCGTCACAGGACCATCCTCCCGACCCACCTGTGTCATCCGCACGACCGCCGGGCGTCCTCCGTGCGCGATCCCCCAACGACGATCACCGACGTTGGTCAGGTTCTGCCGTGCGAACAGCGGCCTGACCGCCGCCTCTGACCAGTACGAAGTACATGTGATCGTCGCTGTCGTCGCCCTGTCGTGGGCCGCCGTGTCCGGAGTCGTCGCACTCGTCATCGGCGGGTGCGTCCGCATGGCCGATGAGCGTGCCCCGTTCACCGACCACCTGGCCGGGCTGCCGGCCGACCTGACGGTCGCCGACATCCTGGGCGCACGCAGCCCGCAGCCCAGCCACTGACCCCGGTCCCCTCGCGGGGACCGAGCCGACGGGCGGCCGCAGCCGCTCGACCAGCGGTGATCGTCACTTCTCACTACGGTTCCGATGCAGCGGTTGTCCTGGCGCTGACCAGGGCACTGCACCGCTGACGTCACCGATGGGAAGAGGTTCCAGATGTTGGTCCGCCGGATCGCCCGGCCGATGCTCGCCGCCACGTTCATCTACGGGGGGATCAACACCCTCCGGAACCCGCAGTCGCGCGTGCCCGGTGCAGCACCGATCGTCGAACAGATCACCGAGATCGCTGACAAGCAGCTCCCCGTCGAGGTCCCTCGCGACGTCGAGCAGTGGGTCAAGATCAACGCCGGGGTGCACGTGGGCGCCGGCTCGCTGCTGGCCCTCGGCCGGTTCCCCCGCTTCTCCGCCCTCGCGCTGGCCACCTCACTGGTGCCCACCACGCTGGCCGGCCACCGCTTCTGGGAGCACGAGGACCCCAAGGAGCGCTTCGGGCAGACCAGCAACTTCGTCAAGAACGTCGGCATCATGGGCGGCCTGCTGCTCGCCGCCGTCGACACCGAGGGCAAGCCGTCGGTGGGCTGGCGCGCCAAGCGCACCGCCGGCATGGCGGCCGCCGCAGCCGAGGCCAGCTACACCAAGGCCTCGAAGCGGGCCGCCAAGGCGCAGAAGCGGGCCACCAAGCAGGCGAAGAAGCTCACGCACTGAGCTGACCGCATGAGCACGGCACTCACGCCCGCGGGCGCGCTCCGGAGGATCGCCTTCCTCCTGGAACGCGCCCGCGAGCCGTCGTACCGCGTCCAGGCCTTCCGGACGGCGGCCACCGTCGTCGCCGCCCTGGACGACGCCGAGCTCGACCGCCGGATCGCGACCCGGACCCTCACCGATCTCAAGGGCATCGGCGACAAGACCGCCACGGTCGTCCTCGAGGCCCATCGGGGCGAGCTGCCGGCCTACCTGGCCAAGCTCGAGGAGGCGCACGCCGAGCTGACCCCGCTGGCCGACGACGCCGCGGCGCTGCGGGCCGCGCTCAAGGGCGACCTGCACGCCCACTCCGACTGGTCCGACGGCGGCAGCCCCATCCGCGAGATGGCCGAGGCCGCGATCGGCATCGGCCACGAGTACCTCGCCCTGACCGACCACTCCCCCCGGCTCACCGTGGCCAACGGCCTCACCCCCGAACGGCTGGAGCAGCAGCTGGACGTGGTCGCCGCACTCAACGAGGAGCTGGCGCCCTTCCGCATCCTCACCGGCATCGAGTGCGACATCCTCGTCGACGGCTCCCTGGACCAGACCGACGAACTGCTGGGCCGGCTGGACGTCGTCGTCGCGAGCGTGCACTCCGAGCTCCGGGCACCCCGTGCCCAGATGACCGAGCGGATGCTGGCCGCGGTCGCCAACCCGCACACCGACGTCCTCGGGCACTGCACGGGCCGGCTGGTCATCGGCCGCAAGCAGCGCAACGGCACCCAGCGCCCCCGGCCGGAGAGCGAGTTCGACGCCGACGCCGTCTTCCGGGCCTGTGTCGAGCACGGGACGGCGGTGGAGATCAACTCCCGTCCCGAGCGCCTCGACCCGCCCCGGTGGCTGCTCAGCCGAGCCGTGGAGCTGGGCTGCGACTTCGCCATCGACACCGACGCCCACGCCCCCGGTCAGCTCGACTGGCAGGACGCCGGCTGCGCCCGGGCGGTGGAGTGCGGGGTCCCGGCCGACCGGGTGGTCAACACCCGTTCAGCGGAGGAGCTGCTGGCCCGCACGCACGGCTGAGCGCGACGGCAGCCGCCACATCGAGCCCAGCAGCACGTCCAGCGCCGGGTCGAAGCGGTCCAGTCCGCCGCCGGGGTAGGGCGTGAGCTCGCCGAACCAGACCCGGCCGGCGACGTCGTACAGGTCGACCCGGACGAAGTCGAACTCCGCACCCAGCGCCTCGGCGACCTCGGTCAGCTGCGGCAGCGATGCGGGCGGCGCGGTCACCGGGCCGGCGGCGACCGCCTCGTCGACGTCGACCGGCGTCCAGTCCGGGGTGTACAGCCGCCGCCGGTGCGCACCGAACCGCCCGGTGTCCACCTGGACCAGCCGCAGCCGGCCGTCGAAGACGAACAGCTTGTGGTCGGCCGGCACCTCGTCGGCCGGGCCGAGGAACTCCTCGACCAGCAGCATCCGCCGCGCCTGGCGGTAGACCCACTCGCCGCGGTCCCGGTACAGCGGCTCGTCCAGCCACCCCGCGGTGACCCGGCGCAGCTGGTCGACGTCCGGGCGCCCGGCGCCGACGTGCACCCGCATCGTCCCGTGGTTGGGCTTGAGCACCCAGCGGTCGGGCAGGTCGACCCGGGACAGGTCGGCGACGTCCACGCCCGCCCACAGCACCCGCGGCACGGCCAGCGTGGGGAGCACCGCGGCGGCGTAGCGCTTCATCGCCAGCTTGTCGCCCAGCTGCCCGATCAGCGGCCGCCGGTCGTGCACCACCCGCCAGTTGACCTTCTCGGTGAACGTCTGCGGCGGGCGGGCCGGCGGGCGTCCGTGGGCCTGCCGGTACAGCACCGCGCGCTTGGCGGCCAGCGGCAGCCGGCGGACGACGGCCGGGGACACCCGCTCTGCTGCCCACCTTCCTGCCACGACCGGAGAGTCTGGTGCAGCGGCCGCCGAGGGCGACTCCTAGGGTCGAGCAGTGACCACGCCAGGAGACCTGCACTGAGCCCGACGCCCTTCCCCGAGTCGCCCGCCGGCGTCGGCTTCGTCGCCAAGGACCCCTGGCACCCCGCCATCCGGCGCGAGCACATGATCGCCACCGAGCTGGCCCACCGGGGGGTGCCGATCCGGTTCGTCCAGGCACCCGCCGACTGGCGACGGCTGCGCAGCGACCCCGGCAACTGGTGGCAGCACCTGCCCGCCGGCCGGTTCGCCGAGGTGGCGCCGGGGATCACCGTCTCCGAGCGCTCGACGGTGCTGCCCGGGCTGCGGGGGCCGGTGGCCGAACGGGTCGACGCCGCCCTGCTCGGCCGCTTCCTGCGCCGTTCCTCCTGGCAGGAGGCGCTGACGGTCTTCATGCTGCCGTGGGAGTGGCGGGCGGCCCGCTCGATCGGCGGCCGGGCGGTGTTCGACTGCACCGACGACTGGGCCCGGCTGCTGCCGCAGGCCCGGGGGCTCCGCGAGCAGCTCCGCCGGATCGCCGACGAGGCCGACGAGGTGATCGTGGTGAACCAGGTCCTCGCCGACCTGTTCCCGGGGCGCGCCCCGGTCGTCGTCCCCAACGGCACCGACGCGGCCCTCCTGGACGCGCCCCGGTCGGTGGAGCGGCGGGCGCGGCACGCGGTCTACGTCGGGAGCGTCGCCGAGCGGTTCGACGTCGACCTGGTGCGCGCGGTGCTCACCCTGCTGCCGGAGTGGACGCTCACCGTCCACGGGCAGCTGGTCTTCCCACTGCGGGCGGGCGCCGCGGCCGAGCGCTTCCTGGCGCTGGAGCAGGAGACCGGGGGGCGGTTCCGGTACGCCGGGCCGGTCTCCCGCGCGGAGCTGCCCGCGGTGCTCGACTCCGCGGCCGTGGCCCTGGTGCCCGACGTGGCCAGCCGGGCGCTGGGCCAGTCGTCGATGAAGACCTACGACTACTGCGCGCGGGGCGTCCCGGTGGTGGCCAGCGCCGGCCACCTGGAGCACTCCAGCGACGCACCGCCGCACAGCTACGTCGTGGACGGGGCGGCGGAGATGGCCGCGGCGATGGAGGCCGCCGCCGACGAGCCGGCGGGCTGGGCCCTCGATCGGGTCCGCTGGGCCGCCGAACGCACCTGGGACCGACGAACGAACGCCTGGTTGGACGCTGCGCTGGGTGATCGTCTGCCCGATGTGACGGGTGTGCACCCGTCATGAACTCGCAACGGACGCCGACCGTGTGTCGCTGTTCGCTGCACCACAGCCGCGCCCTAGCTTCTCCGCCATGACGCGTACTGCACACGCTCCGGTCGCCGGCCCCGTCCACTCCGCCCGCTCGCTCGCCGACGCCCTGCAGTCCGGTTTCGCCGCCCAGCGGGCCGCGGACGAGCGCACCCCGCGCGACCCGGTCGGGACTGCGACCCGCTGACCCCTGCCGCCTCCGCAGCGACCGGGCGTCGCGGAGGGGCTGGTCGGCCGCACCACGGTCGGTGACGACCCGGCCGACCGGCACCCGTCCGGGTCGCCCCGGGCGAGTGACGGAGTTCATCGACTGTTGACGCTCGGTGCCCTTCCGCCGCGGGCCGGTGGGCTCCACACTCGGCGCGTGCGCTTCCTCGCATCGCCACCCCCCGGCTCGGCCGTCGGCCTGCGGCCCGGCAGCAGCCGGCCCTCGCCGGTGCACCTGCACCGGTACCGGCGCACCGGTGACGACCCGTTCAGCGGTGCGTCGCTCTACGCCTGTCGCTGCGGGGTCGTCCGCCCCGGCATGTGACGGCGCCCCCGGCCGGGCGACGCCCCGACCGGTGACGGTCCCGACCGGTGACGTCCCGACCGGTTCGGTCCGGCCGCACGGTGCTTGCCAGACTCCCTGCATGGCACAGACGCGGGCCCGACTCACCGACACCGAGCTCGCCGCACTCGCGCGGTACGGCTTCGACCTCGTGGCCGGCGCGCCCGCCGTCCCCCCGGCCGCCGAGCTGGAGGACGCCGAGGGCGTGCTGGTCGCCACCCGGGACGACGGCGGGCTGACCGTCCGGGAGATCCCCCGCTGGCGCGCCCCGTCCGCCGTCCGCACCGAGCTGGCACAGCGGGGCTGGCCGGCGCCGCGGGCCTGGGTGGGCAGCCCACCGGCCGACGGGACGGAGCTGCCCGAGCGGTTGCTGGTGCTGCTCCCCGCGGCCGGCACCTCCCCGGACTCGGCGGCGCTGTCGCTGGGTGCTGCTGCCTGGGCCGGGTGGGCCGAGGGGCGCGAGCTGGTCGTCGTCCCCGTGCCGGTGACCGCGCGCGCGCCGGAGGCCGGCTGGGCCGAGGTCGCCGCCGCCTACGGCGCCGAGCTGCTGGGCAGCCGGACGGACGAGGCGCCGCTGCGCACCGGTGGCCGGGTGGTGATGTTCACCGGGCTGTCCGGCGCCGGGAAGTCGACGATCGCCGGGCGCCTGGTGGAGCTGCTCCTGGAGGCCGGCCGGACGGTCACGCTGCTGGACGGCGACGAGGTGCGCACCCACCTGTCGGCCGGGCTCGGTTTCTCCCAGGCCGACCGGGACACCAACGTGCGCCGGATCGGCTGGGTGGCCGCGCAGATCGCCAAGCACGGCGGGCTGGCCGTGTGCGCCCCGATCGCCCCCTACGCCGCGACCCGCGCCGATGCCCGCCGGCTGGTGGAGGAGCAGGCCGGGCCGGGGTCGTTCGTACTGGTGCACGTGGCCACCCCGCTCGCCGAGTGCGAGGCCCGGGACCGCAAGGGGCTGTACGCCAAGGCGCGGCGCGGGGAGATCGCCGCCTTCACCGGGATCAGCGACCCCTACGAGGAGCCGACGGACGCCGAGCTCACCATCGACACCCGGGAGTCCAGCCCCGAGGAGAGCGCCCGGCGGGTGCTGGCGCACCTCATCGGGGGCTGACGGTCAGGAGCCGGGCCAGCCCGGCAGCCGGTCGGGCCCGGTGCGCCAGGCCGGCAGCTGGCCGGGGGCGTCCACGGTCTCGGCGTCGGCGCGGCGGCGGAGCGCCCAGTCGGCCGGGAGCACGAGCCGGGGGGCGACCCCCACGAGGACGGCGGTGAGCACGGCCACCGCACCGACGACCTCACCGCTCTCCTCGACGAACGTGGCGACGGCGGCCCACGGGAACGCCCCGGACGCCGACCCGACGAGGGAGGAGATGCCGGAGAGGACGACGGCGGCTGCGGCGTAGACCGCGAAGGCGGTCATCACCCGCCGACGGTCGCGCCGCTCGGTTCGGCTGAGCCACCAGAG